>NZ_VTYC01000019.1:0-88643 GCF_013114115.1 Vibrio sp. 070316B
CCATCTAAGTATTGCTTAGCAATGATACATTTTAGCTCTCGGCTATATTTGGACATAAAAAGACCCCCAATAATTGGTGTCCAACTATTGGGGGTCAGTTCATTGCTGCCTGAGCGTCGGGGCTTTTTATTGGATAACGTAATTGCGCTATTTATGAATTTACGTTCTTCAGAAGTAAGTTCTCGCCTGACTTGGTTGGTCTTCTACGAATCAACATAATAAACAGCACACCACTGACGAAGCCCATTAATACCATACCGATCATGTAGCGATCACTTTTGCGGTAGTGGTGATCCGATATCGCTGTCATTTTACCTGTCTCAAAGGTGACGCGGATAAAACCGATGATGGTGTTTTCTTTCGAGTAAATGGGTTCAACGAGTTGTTGCCTACCGATACTCGCGGTTGAAAGTGGCGTATCTAAGCCGAGTACCTCACGTACTGACAGCGCCTTTTCGCTCGAAGCCAGTCGAATGCCTTCTGCATCATAGATGGTGGTATCGAACACCAGTCGATCTTGAGATAGCTGATTGGTCAGATCAAGCAGTCGCTCTTGGTCTTGTTGTGCGATCATTTTGCTGGCTGAAAGGGAAGCTTGAGAGATAAGCAGCTTGGTAAGTGTCTCGAGCTGTTTCGCTTGGATCTTCTCGTTACCCTTACTGATCACGACCGTATTTTTAATCGTAACGACGAACATAGTAGCCAACAAAATGAGGGCTAACATTCGCAAAGCGTTACGTATTGAGAACAATGATTCATTCATGTTTCACGGGGCCTGAAATAAACAAATGTTATGATTAAGACATATTGAGACTTGCGTTTTCAAATTGCAATAGGTTAACGTTTAGCATAGTTAATTAGGAATCATACACATGGACGCTCAGAAATATCTGCCGATAAAAAGGCATACTACATTATTAACTCGACTCCCCGAGACTCGTTTCGCTTCTCAACTCGCTAAAGCCAAAGCTAACTGGATTGTATTTGGCGAGTACCTATCACCGCAATCTTTCGATGACATCGACTTTTTCACTGGCATTTACAACACCGTTTTAGATACGTGGAAAGTTGGCCATTACGAAGTGGCATTGATGTCTGGCAACCTAACGCCTGCACATGAAGAAATCCTCCAGGCTTTGAAGCTTGATTATGCTTGCCTTAGCGAAGTTCCAGACTTATCTAAGCCGGGTTTGATCGTAATGGATATGGATTCCACAGCGATTCAAATCGAGTGTATCGATGAAATAGCCAAGCTCGCTGGAGTAGGAGAGTTAGTCTCTGAAATTACAGAGCGTGCTATGCAAGGAGAGTTAGATTTCGAACAGAGCCTGCGTCAACGAGTCGGAGCACTGAAAGGTGCGGATGAGTCGATTCTAGAGCAAGTGCGCCAATCACTGCCTTTCATGCCAGACTTAGTTGGACTGGTGAATACGCTTAACAAACTGGGTTGGAAAACCGCTATCGCATCGGGTGGCTTTACTTACTTCTCTGATTACTTAAAAGACACGCTAGACTTAGATCATGCCCAGTCGAATACTTTAGAAATCGTTAAGGGTAAATTGACAGGGGAAGTGTTGGGTGATGTAGTTTCGGCGCAAACCAAAGCCGATATCTTAGTCGAACTGGCTGAAGAGTATGAGTTGGAGCTACATAACACGGTTGCTGTTGGTGATGGCGCGAATGACTTGGTGATGATGGGCGCTGCTGGTTTAGGTATTGCCTTCCATGCAAAACCAAAAGTCGAGCAACAAGCTCAAACTGCTGTGCGTTATGCTGGCTTAGGTGGGGTATTGTGTATCCTGTCTGGCGCGTTGGCTAAGCAACAAAAAATCAGCTGGCAGGCGAAACCGTAAAGGTTCACAACAGCATGATTATTTAATCGTGTGATATTACAAAGACACAAAAGCAGGCACTGAGCCTGCTTTTCTTTTTTATTGTACCTAGAGATGATGGAGTATTATGACTAACGCGTTAGCTCCAATCGGATCAACACTTCATCGGTAATATCTTCTATCTCACCATAACCGATAAACGCGGTGATCTCGTTTTCTAGCTTCTTCGCTTGGTGCATGCTGATACGAGCAAGCTCTTCTAAATCCGATTGGAATAAGGTGGTCAATGGATTGAAGATTGGCGCGGTCGTAACGCGAAGTACATACACATCACCTAAGTGCTGCGCTTTCTTAATGAATAAGATTCTTTCTTTTGCCGAGGTAAAGTCTTTCACCAACTTTGTATGTACTGATTGGATCTTGTCGCCGAACTTCACCGCAGCGATATAGACGTCGTGGTGTTTAGGCTCTGCACCCTCGATTCTCTTGAGGGGCTCAGCCAGCAGCGAATTGGTGTGGCCTTTAAATATAGGCTCCAGTGAGAACTTTTGGTTGTGTCCAAGTTTCGCCAGTAAAGTCAGGTGTTTATTGAGTGGGAAATTCACACCAATGATCTTACAACGCAGTGTTGAACTTGGTTTATCAATAAAGATAGGGCTACTGACCATCTTGCTTAACAAAATATTGTGCAGCGACTCAAGTAAGGAGTTCGTTGGCAGTATCTCTCTCTTCTTAATTAGCTTGCTTTGGTTTTGATCGATAAGCCCATTCAGGAACGCGATAGTACGCATTGTCTTAGCGTTTTCAGCTATCACTAATTGGACATTTCGGCCATTGGGACTCACACGAATCACGTGATAAGGCACTGTGCTTAATGGCAGATTCTTATCGTAAAGCTGTAGCTCATTAAAGTTCACGATCACCGGATCATTGATCTTGAGGACCATTGGCTGTTCAAGAGTAATGCTCAACCCACGTTTCGAGATATCTAAGGTGTGGCCGTTTGCCGCTGCGCCATCTTGTGAGGTAAGTCGCAACGGTGACTTAAATTGGTATCTCGGTTCTTTACGACGGGTCTGAGAGTCAAAATAGATACTTTGAATGTTACCAACCACAGTGCGTGGGTGACGGAAGCGGTTCAGTTCACTGCTTGGAATGCGTGGCTTTTCACTCAATAAGTAATCCGCAGCACTCTCGTGATCGCCAATCTCTTGCAATATACCGCAATGCGTCAGTTGTGCTGAGCTTTGCGCTAGCGTGTCTGAATGTTTGGCTAAAGCTTGTCGCTCCGTTTCTGATAATTCGAATACAGAGAATTTGAACGCCTTCCAGCTTTTACGCTTACCACCAATGTGCCAGAACAGTTGTCTTTGTTCACGAGTCGCTTCAGGTAACATCATCGAATAGAACAGCGTCTTATTTTGATGTTCATGAGTAAACGAATAGATGACGTTGCTGGTGCCTTTCACACCGGGCTTCGCCAGTAAGTTCATGCGCTGTTCGTTGAACAGAGTTCCTAGTGCCTGTTGGTTTCGCTCGTCGTGCCAGTATTGCCATAGCGGATGGTTGTTATCTGTAAGCAGTGCAAGCTTGAGTTCACTGCCACTAAAGAACAGAGGAAGGTTACAAGTGTGTTTTAGATAGGTGTGCTCGATACCTCGAGTGCGGGTTCGAATAACTCTATCTTGATTTTCGTGGCTGGTTTTCTTGCTTGTGCTATTTAAAGACTCATCAAGTAAACGCGCCACAATATTGTTGTCGCTTACCTTGATGGTTCTTAGGAATTTAACCGCGTCATTTTCATAGGATTCATCAATCCCGAGCACACGAAATTCTACTGCTTGGTTTACATCGGTTTCGAGTGACTTCTCAACCAGCTCGGTAAACTTAACGCTGATGATTTCACCTAGGTTATAGCGAAAGACGCTTGGTACTTTGAATTTTGCGCCTGAAGGAGAGATATCGACCGTGACACCGTGTAGGCTTTGTCCTTTTGAAGTGGTGACCTCAACTTGTGAGCTTATCTTGAGTCGGTTCTCTTGACGCTTTAAGTCATAACCTAGGTTAATGGCTTCAGCTTCATAAGGGCTGTTGGCACTGGTGATGTCTTGGGTGTTTTGAGAAGCACTATTAACAACACTACGCAGAGGTTGAGTTCTTGGAGTCATCACTAACTCCCAAGCGCCTTCGGTGTAGCCTTTGAATTTTTTTGTGCCGCGCTGATAGGCATTTAACGCGATGTCGTCGAGCCAGTGTTTACGGCCATCGAGTGTGAACTGACGACACTCATTATCGATACGTCCGCGTAAATCAATGCTCTTTGTACATGGAGCCATGATACGATTCAGTTCCATTTTAACGAGCAGCTTCAGAGACGGTGATTCGCCTTCTGTCATTTGAGAAAGAAGGAATTCGAAATCTTCGGCATGATAAGCCGGGATAAGACGCTCTGCTATAGATAGAATTTCAGATTGCTGCATACTTTTCTTGTTAGAATGGAAGGTACATTTATGTTATCGACTAGTTTAAATCGATCTTTAAATATAAGTGGTATGACTGCAACGTTTATTTGCACCCGTACGGTCAAATAAGTCACAAATTGACAACATCATTGTGTAACTGGGTAAATTATTGAGGTTTTATGGCTAAGGCAAAGCGAGCTTATGTGTGTAATGACTGTGGGGCTGACTTCCCACGTTGGCAAGGACAGTGCAATGCGTGTGGTGCTTGGAACACAATTACAGAAGTTAGGTTAGCCGCTTCACCTCAGGTAGCGCGCAATGAACGATTGAGTGGCTATGCTGGTAGCGCAACAGAGTCTTCGGTTCAAACACTGTCAGAAATCGACCTGCAGGAAGTGCCTCGTTTTAGTAGTGGCTTTAAAGAGCTCGACCGCGTGCTTGGTGGCGGTGTTGTACCGGGTGCTGCGATCCTTATTGGTGGTAACCCAGGGGCGGGTAAATCGACACTATTGTTACAAACCATGTGTCTGCTCTCTTCGCAACTTCCGACCCTTTATGTCACGGGCGAAGAATCTTTGCAGCAGGTCGCGATGCGTGCATCACGTCTTGGTTTGCCTAAAGAACACCTTAAGATGCTCTCAGAAACGAACGTGGACAAGATTTGTCAGGTTGCTGAAAAAGAACAACCTAAGATCATGGTTATCGACTCGATCCAAGTAATGCATGTCGCTGATGTTCAATCTTCACCAGGCAGTGTGGCTCAGGTTCGTGAGTCAGCCACTGCACTGACTCGTTTTGCTAAGCAGAATAATGTAGCAATCTTTCTCGTTGGACACGTAACTAAAGATGGCACGCTGGCGGGCCCTAAAGTGCTTGAGCATATTATTGACTGTTCAGTGTTGTTAGATGGCGGAACAGATAGCCGTTTCAGAACGCTGCGCAGCCACAAAAACCGTTTTGGTGCGGTGAATGAGCTGGGTGTGTTTGCTATGACTGGTCAAGGCCTAAAAGAAGTCAGCAACCCATCGGCTATATTCTTGTCTCGTGGTGAAGAAGAAACGTCAGGCAGTTCAGTGATGGTGGTATGGGAAGGTACCCGACCACTGCTTGTTGAGATCCAAGCGTTGGTGGATTACTCCCAGTTGGCAAACCCTCGGCGAGTCGCGGTTGGTCTTGAGCAGAACCGTCTTTCCTTGTTACTTGCGGTGCTGCATAAACACGGCGGCTTACAAATGGCTGACCAAGATGTGTTTGTGAATGTCGTCGGTGGTGTTAAAGTAACCGAAACTAGTGCTGATCTTGCATTAGTCATGGCATTACTTTCTAGTTTCAGAGACCGTGCATTACCTAAAGATGTGGTGGTTTTTGGTGAAGTAGGCCTAGCGGGTGAGATTCGTCCTGTACCTAGTGGGCAAGAACGCTTGAATGAAGCATTTAAACACGGCTTTAAGAAAGCAATTGTTCCTGCAGCTAATATGCCGAAAGGTGGTATTCCAGGAATGCAAATCCACGGAGTGAAAAAACTATCAGAGGCAATTAATGCTTTTGATGAGTTGTAATTGAACTCACTTCAGCTAATCTATACAGCAGCAATTCAGTCTAACTTTAACCCCGATTGGGCTTTGGGTTAGCACTATAATTAACAATCATTTAGATTGTTTCTACAGCGTGCCTTTTTCTAAATGTTAGGAAAAGGCAAAGTTTTTTAGTCCCAAATGCATGCAAAGCTATCAGTCTTCACAGATTGTGATATACTCTGCGCGCATTTTATATCCTATTAACAGAGTAAGACAATGGCAGATTTATCGAAATACAGAAACATTGGTATTTTCGCGCACGTTGATGCGGGTAAAACAACTACCACTGAGCGTATCCTTAAGCTAACTGGTCAAATCCACAAGACTGGTGAAGTACATGACGGCGAATCAACGACTGACTTCATGGAACAGGAAGCTGAGCGCGGTATTACTATCCAATCAGCAGCTGTAAGCTGTTTCTGGAATGATCACCGTCTAAACGTTATCGATACTCCTGGACACGTTGACTTCACAGTTGAAGTATACCGTTCTCTTAAAGTACTTGATGGCGGTATCGGTGTATTCTGTGGTTCTGGTGGTGTTGAACCTCAATCAGAAACTAACTGGCGCTACGCTAACGAATCAGAAGTATCTCGTCTGATCTTCGTTAACAAACTAGACCGTATGGGTGCTGACTTCTACCGCGTTGTTGACCAAGTTAAGAACGTTCTAGGCGCTACTCCGCTAGTAATGGTTCTACCAATCGGCCGCGAAGATGAATTCGTTGGTGTTGTAGACCTACTAAGCCGTAAAGCATACGTTTGGGATGACACTGGTCTTCCTGAAAACTACGAAATCAAAGATGTTCCTGCGGACATGGTTGATGACGTTGAGCAATACCGTGAAGAGCTAATCGAAACTGCTGTAGAGCAAGACGATGACCTAATGGAAGCTTACATGGAAGGTGAAGAGCCTTCTATCGAAGACATCAAGCGTTGTATCCGTAAAGGTACTCGTGATATCGCATTCTTCCCTACGTTCTGTGGTTCTGCATTCAAGAACAAAGGTATGCAACTTATCCTTGACGCTGTAGTAGATTACCTACCAGCTCCAACTGAAGTTGATCCTCAGCCTCTAACTGATAAAGAGACTGGCGAACCAACTGGTGAAGTTGCAACAGTATCTGTAGATGAGCCTCTACGTGCTCTAGCATTTAAGATCATGGACGACCGTTTCGGTGCTCTAACGTTCATCCGTATCTACTCTGGTGTAATGAAGAAGGGTGATACAATTCTTAACTCAGCAACAGGTAAAACTGAGCGTATCGGCCGTATGGTTGAGATGCAAGCTGATGAGCGTAACGAACTTACATCTGCACAAGCTGGTGACATCATCGCTGTTGTAGGTATGAAGAACGTTCAAACTGGTCACACTCTATGTGATCAGAAGCACGAATGTACTCTTGAGCCAATGATCTTCCCAACTCCAGTAATCTCTATCGCTGTATCTCCAAAAGATAAAGGCGGTTCTGAGAAAATGGGTATCGCGATCGGTAAAATGGTTGCAGAAGATCCATCTTTCCAAGTTGAGACTGACGAAGAAACTGGCGAAACTATCCTGAAAGGTATGGGTGAACTTCACCTAGACATCAAGGTAGATATCCTTAAGCGTACATACGGCGTTGACCTTGTAGTAGGTGCTCCTCAAGTAGCTTACCGTGAAACAATCACGAAAGCTGTTGAAGATAGCTACACGCACAAGAAGCAATCTGGTGGTTCTGGTCAATTCGGTAAGATCGATTACCGTATCAAACCAGGCGAAGCAGGTTCTGGCTTTACGTTCTCTTCTTCAGTTGTTGGCGGTAACGTTCCTAAGGAATTCTGGCCTGCAGTTGAGAAAGGTTTCGCATCTATGATGGAAAACGGTGTTCTTGCTGGCTTCCCAACTCTAGATGTTGAAGTAGAACTATTCGACGGTGGCTTCCACGCAGTTGACTCATCTGCAATCGCATTTGAAATCGCAGCGAAAGGCGCATTCCGTCAATCTATGCCTAAAGCGGGTGCACAACTTCTTGAGCCAATCATGAACGTTGACGTATTCACTCCAGAAGATCACGTCGGTGATGTAATCGGTGACCTTAACCGTCGTCGTGGCATGATCAAAGATCAACAAGCTGGCGCTACTGGCGTACGTATCAAAGCTGACGTACCACTATCAGAAATGTTTGGTTACATCGGTCACCTACGTACTATTACTTCAGGCCGTGGTCAATTCTCTATGGAATTCCTACAGTACTCTCCATGTCCAACAAACGTGGCAGACGAAGTAATCGCTAAAGTTAAAGCAGACAAAGAAGCTGGTAAGTAATTAGCTCTTTTCTAAATTAACTAGAAAGCCCCGCAAGTGAAAGCTTGCGGGGCTTTTGTTTTATGGGAATCATAATACGAGATACGAGATACGAGATACGAGATACGAGATACGAGATACGAGATACGAGATACGAGATACGATGTGGCCCCTAAAAAGTAGACACAGGGGGAATCCCGTATTCAGCAATACGGGACTGATACAGCGGGGGGAGGCTAACGCTTTAAATCAATGTAGATTTGCTCTACTTTACTTCGTGCCCATTCTGTTTTGCGCAGAAACTTTAAGCTCGATTTGATGCTTGGGTCCTTTTTGAAGCAGTTGATATTTACCATGTAGCTCAACTCTTCCCAACCGTAATGTTCAACCAATTCTGTTAGCAGTTTTTGCAGTGTGATGCCGTGAAGTGGGTTATTTGCTTGTGTCATGAGATTTACTCGTCATTTATTTGCTCTCAGTATATCAGTTTAGCCATCGGAGTTTCCCGACCATTTCAATGAGAAGTCGGTATCGACGATGTTGAGCATTTCCCTTCCTTTGTTACCAAACTCACTGACCTGCGTTTCTATCCATTTGGAGAAGCGTTGAATCTTGTCGCGATGAAAGTATCCAGGCGGCGCACATAAGAAATAGTTGTATTTTGGTCTTAGCGCTGTATTACCAATTCTAACTAGCTTCCCTTCTTGCAGGTATCGATACACTAAGCTGTGTTTGACTAAGGCGACTCCTTGAACAGAGAGTGCACCTTCTAGTACAAAGTGAGAGCCATCAAACTGCAACGTGGTGTGACCGCCTTCAACGCCTACTTCATTAAGCCATATTGACCAATCCATATCGGGCCATCGGTCTTCAATTAGCTCGGCTTTGTGCAGGTCCTCGACACTGTATATTCCATACTTCTCCTGATAGAGCGGATGACAAACAGGATATAACACCTCATCCATTAGCCAGCGCGACTCTAAGTTTGGGTAGTTACCGTGCCCGTAGCGTATACAGATATCAATACTTGAATCCTCAAAGGTGATCAGCTTGTTGGTCGGCTCAATCAACATAGAAAGGTCTGGATGTCGCTCTCTGAAATCCCCAATCCTTGGCACTAACCAATGCTGGGCAAAAGATGGGACGGTCGAAATTGATAACTGATTAGGGTTAGGGTCTTGGTTGATTCTTCTTACGCCATCTTGAAGGTGAGCAAAGCCTTTTTTCGCTTGTAGGTACAGTACTTCGCCTTCATGAGTTAAGACTATTTTTCGGTGTTGGCGAATAAACAGATCTGCGCCTAACCACTCTTCAAGTTGGCGAATTTGTTGGCTGACTGCTGCGGCTGTAACAAACAGGGTTTCTGCAGCGAGCTTAAAGCTACCTTTGTCGGCTGCGATATAGAAGTAGTAGATCCCTTGGAATGGTGGGGTACGCTCTCTCACATTAGTTTTCCTTAACTGAGTGCCAGTATCTATCGTTTGTCGACGTTGCTCTGTTGGTTGATTATTAACTATAACAAAGCAAAAGATCAACAGGAGAAAGGCTATGAATACGATCACAGCAACAGCAAATACCAACCATTCATTTTTGTCATCATTATCAATTAAGAAATTCTATTCTAAATTAAGCCTGTACTTTCAAAATCGTAGAACCAGAAAGCAACTGTCTGAGCTACCCGATTATTTACTGAGAGATATCGGTATTACGTCGGAACAAGTCGAGAAAGAACTGAAGAAGTCATTTTGGGAGTGATTCAAGGCAACGTAGCTTTTAACTCGATGTTGCTTTAACTCAACATAGTTTTGTCGGTGTCGAGAGGTTTACGTTACCGTTCTATGTTGAGTTAGGTTTATGGTTTATTTAAGCCTATTCCTTGTTTAAGTAATTAGTAGGTGAGATCTAATTTTCCAATAGCTCGTTTACTTCTTCATGCAACCAATTGGTGAACGCAGTAATACGCTCTTCTCTCGGGGAGTTAGGATCAAAGCACAGGTTTACTTGAACACCAGGTGTCATGCCAATATCAAAAGGTTTCACTAGCAAGCCGCGTTCGATGAAGTCACCAGCTAAGCTGTCTGTTGCCAAGCAAACCCCATGCCCCGCCATGACCGTGGTTAACCCCATATCAAAGGTACCGACCTCCATCCACTGAATGGCGCTGCTTTGAGTCGATATGTTTGCTTGCCTAAACCATTCCTCCCACGGGAAACAACCGCTATCAAACTGAATCAGCCAACATTTGAGGAGTTGTTCCGGTGATGTGAAGTTCAAAGAGTTTGCGAGTTCAGGAGAACAAAAAGGGTAAACCGGTTCGTTGATTAGCATCTCTAGAGTCAAGCCTTCTTCAACGCATAGATCTTCGCCCTGCAGAATAGCCACATCAATCTCACCATGCTTTAAATTTGGGGTATCAGACCCTGTTAGCACCTTAATTGGGATTTCTGGGTGCTTTACCGAGAACTTCCACAGCCTAGGCAGTAACCAACGAGAAGCAAAAGAAGGGGGAGTTCTAACAACAAGCAGCCCTTGAATAGGTTCTGATTGGATCTTGTTTAACCCCAGCAGAACCTCTTGAAATCCATCAGAGACATGTCTAAAAAGTGTGTGCCCTTCATGCGTCAAAGTCATTGCACGCCCCTTACGAATAAAGAGCTTACATCCAATCTGTTCTTCTAACTGTCGAATCTTCTGGCTGACGGCTGCTTGAGTGACGAACAGCTCTTCAGCAGCTTTGCTGTAATTGCTCAAGCGAGCCGCAACTTCAAAGTAACGGAGACCTGAAAGGTGACGCAGTCTATTGTCCATAATCTCAGCTTATAGTTCTTGTTAATAATGGTTGTTCGATTATCGAACAGGTTGTTTTCATAATAGCGATAAATAAACAGGGAATACAAGAGAGAGAACATGAAAGCAATAACCTGCTGGGTCGGTATATTTGTTACTCAGGTACTTAAAATCAATGATAATACTAAGGTGAGGAAGCCGAATAAATCTAGACAAGTTGTTTGCTTGGAATCGTTAAGTCATCGAATGAGAAAGGATGTCGGCTTAGATTACGAGAGTAGTGATGCTGCGGATTATACTAAGTACTTATAATGTGAGCTTACAAAAAAGGAGCCATAATGGCTCCCTTTCGATTTTAATTATTCTTCCCAAACCACCAATTTATCTTTCGGCCAGTTATGACCGGCTTCATGGTACTTCTGCTCTAGTACATGGCGTTTGATCTTGAGTGTTGGTGTTAACACACCATTTTCAATACTCCATGGTTCTTTAATCATCAGTACGCCCTTGATCTTCTCATGAGACGCGAGCTTCTCATTCATTCTCTCGATCACTCGTTTAGTGGTTCTCTCGTAGCGAGCGCGATCAAAGTTAGGGAAGTCATGTGGGACAACAAGCAGAATTGGACCAGGTAAGCCAAGGCCAATCAGACACATCATCTCTACGCGGCTGTACTCAAAGAGTTTGTTCTCGATTGGCACTGGCGCGACAAACTTACCTTTCGCAGTTTTAAAGGTGTCTTTTTTACGCCCTCGAATGGTGAGGTAGCCTTCGCTATCAATATCACCAATATCACCGGTGTGCAGCCAGCCTTCAGAATTAAATGACTCTTGCGTTGCAATGTCATTTTTGTAGTAACCAGAGAATAGGCCTTTACCACGAACTAAAATCTCTTCATCTTCGGCAATCTTAAGTTCAATGCCAGGACCAGCATTACCAACGGTACCAATCTTATCTGCTCTGAACGGATAATTTAATGTGCTGTAAGCAAAAGACTCAGTCATCCCCCACGCTTCGGTAATGTGTAAACCAACGCTTTCATACCATGCAAGTAGCGCTGGTGATACTGGTGCGGAGCCACAGCCTAGAACGCGAGCTTGATCTAGGCCTAAGCCATCAGCAAGCTTCTTCTTAATGATGTTATTAATGAACGGGATCTTCAGCAGAATGTTCAGTTTTTTCTGCGGCAGCTTATCTTGGATGCGCTGTTGGAACAGGGTCCATAAACGAGGGACAGAAATAAACAGAGTAGGACGCTGCATCTTCACATCATCAATGAAGGTGTCTAAAGATTCTGGGAACGCCGTTACCACCCCGCCCATGACTGAAGAACCAAAGATGTAGACTCGCTCTGTAATATGAGCCAGTGGTAGGTAAGAGAACAGACGGTCATCTTTTTGGATACCGATATGATCGATCAGTCTCTGAACTGACCACGTAAAGGCACCGTATGTGAGCATTGCGCCTTTTGGTAGGCCAGAAGTCCCCGATGTGTAAACAAGAGACATAAGCTTATCATCGTAATGCTGAGGACGTTTGGTGGTTGGTTCATGTGCTTCGATGAGCTGTTCAAATGTATGTTGGCACTTTGGCGCGGTATCGTAGGGTAGCGAGATACTAATCAAACTTGTGTTGTCATCTAGTACTTGTTGTGTTGCCTTAGGGTCATCCAGTTTACCTGCAATCACAATTTTACTTTCACTGTGCTCGATACAGTATTGGATGGTATCTGCACCTGCGGTAGGAAAAATTGGGACGCTGACAAAATCTCCTAACATCATGGCAAGATCACAGATAAACCATTCCGCACAGTTTTTAGAAATAAGCGCGACTCGATCGCCGGGCTCGGCACCGAGTGCCTCTAGTGCAGACGCCAGTTTTAGTGCTTTATCAGCCACTTCTTTGTACGTGAACTCGACAAACTGGCGGTTAATAATTTGTTTTAAATAGACCTCATTTGGACGTTCTTCTGCCCATTTAAGAATCATATCATTAGGTGTAGGGAGAGCTGTTGCTTGTTCTTGGCTAAACTCGTTAGGCTGAATCATTGTCTAACTCCATGTTTTTCGCTAAGTTATTTTTGTTAAAATCATGTTAAATGTACCATGATTTTTTCTTTTAGGGAGTAAAATTAGCGTTTTCTGTTATCCATGCAGGCTCGTCTGTAACTTGCAGGCGTTACGCCAGTTCTTTTCTTGAAGATTCTTGAGAAATATGACACATCCTTGTATCCACATTGATAAGAGATAACCGCTATTTTTGATTCGGTATCGGCCTCGATTAGCTTCTTGGCTAATAAGATTCGTTTATCACACACGAAGTCACGAAAGCTTACCCCAAAGTGTAGATGAAACTTCTTAGAAAAGTAGGTGGTGGAACAGTGACATTTCTCTGCAATCTCCGTTTCTCTTATCTCCTTGTTAATATTATCCATTACAAAGTTTACGACTTCAGACGTGAACAGCTTTGCTGACAGCTGGTTGTTGTTATTCGTTTTTCGGTCAAGATCGAAGTGAGGGTCAAAGATATGCTGTGTTTTACTCTTTAGTTCTTCGAAGGCACTGGTCAGATGATTGTTACTCGTTTCTATAATGAAAAATATATTCTTATGATTTCGAATGATATTAGGTATCTCAAATGGTGAAATTAAAACTATCCGCTTGTTTAGGTTTTCACAAATAGATAATGCCATGGTAAGTAATTGAATTTCACTTTCTCTATTTAAAATGAAAAATACAATTCTTACATCTAAGTTACTGATAACTGATATATCTTGTTGAAAATTTTCCACAGGGAAGTAACGACTAACTTTATTTATAATAATTGAATTAAACTCGCTATCTATATCTGATAGCAGTGGTGTTATTAATTTCATTTCTACTAAACCTGTATCATATATAAATGGCCAGATGTGAAAATTCAGAAATAAGGAAATTATTACAGAGATTAGAAGTACAACAAAAAAGTGCAAGTAAATGGCAAAAAAATCCTAACCGAATGTGTGACTCACCTCTAGATTTACTTTACAGGTAAACGAAGCCTGTTATGAAAATCAAGGAGAGGTTGTCATGGGTAAGTTTTTGAATAATTGCAAAGAATTCATGAAAGATGAAGAAGGGTTGACTGTAATCGAGTATGTAATCGGTGCAGCATTATTGGTTTTAGGCTTAACAACTGTATTTTCTGGCCTAGGTAATACTCTGGCAAATAAATTAAACGCTATTGTTGCCAATGTAGGTTAGTGGTTGAAGCTATGAACAATAATAAACTGAGACGGCAATCGGGGTTAACTACGGTCGAATACGTGATTGGTGCGGCCTCGCTTGTCCTTGCTGTTGGGTTAGTTTTCTCTGGGATGGCAACAGCCTTACTTAGTAAGTTTCAGAGCATTATATCGAGTGTATAAATAGAACATATGATTAATGAGCCTTCTGCTTTTTGGGCACTGCTAATTGCAGTTTCGGTATACGATGTTGAAAAGCATCGTATACCTAATAAAATATTGATACTTCTTTTGTTTGTTTATTTTTTGTCAATGTTTGATAGCAATTATACGTTGGGCTTTTTCTTGTCTTCATTAGCAGGGTTTGCAGTACTTTTTGGGTTTGGTTTGCTTTTGTATTTTATGAGAGCAATGTCTGCAGGTGATGTGAAGTTATTGGGCGTTGTTGGAATGTATCTTGGGTGGGGACAAATACTTGATGCATCGTACTTTATCTTACTTGCTTCTGGGATGATCGGATCCTTTTATTTACTTTATAACTACGCTAACTCAAGTAGTGTCAGCATTAAAGGTTATTTCCAAAATAAACTTATTTTATTGAGTGGTGTTTCACCAGTCAAAGATGAGCGTACTAATTTTCATAATCGATACTTAAATAAAGTGACAATGCCTTTTGCCCCCTCTGTTGTCATAGGATTAGCGATGTATAGCTATTTTAATTAAAGCTGTTGTTGGTAAGCTTTGTGGAGAGGAATAATATAATGGATATTATAGGGCATACGGCTTCAACAACATTAAAACCGCAAATATCAGCTCCTGTTGTCCCAACATCACTTGATACGTTGGGAATTCCTGAAGTCGTGATTGAAAATCTCGTACTTAAGCATTTGTCTGCATACCCTAAATCGGACGTTTTAGAACTTTCCAACCATATATGTGTTGTGACTCATATTGTGGAAAGTGCTTTGGCGGTATTGAGGAAAAAATCTCTAATTGAGGTTTTTCAACCTACCTCAGATCTTTCTCTCTCATCTGCATCACATAGTCACGTTCGTTACTCTCTCTCAGAGAAAGGGCTAGAAGAAGCCGATTTAGCTTTCAAGCGTGATGCTTATTTAGGTCCAGCCCCAGTTTCTCTTGAGCAATATAGTGAGGTGGTCAAGCAGCAAGACCTTAGGGCTGAGCTCGTGACTCGTCCACATGTCGAGGCGGCGTTAAGTGATGTCTATGGCATCGATAAAATGATTTCCGTCCTAGGGCCGGCAATAAACTCAGGGCGAGCCCTTTTGTTATATGGGCATGCTGGTACTGGTAAAACCTTTGTTGCTAGCCGTATTGTCAACGCTTTGCACACTTCGGTGTTTATTCCTTATGCCGTCTATGCGCTTGGCAATATTATCAAGGTTTTCTCTGCACAACACCATAAACCTTTAGATAGAAACGGCAGTACCAAAGCTATCTCGCTAAAAGATCAATACGATAAGCGCTGGCTTAACTGTGAGAGACCGAATATCCAGGTCGGTGGTGAGCTCACCATGGATATGCTTGAGGTGAATCACTCAGAAAACAGTCGAGTCTGGTTAGCCCCGGTACAGATGATGGCAAACAATGGAATTTTCGTGATAGACGATCTTGGCCGTCAACCTATGCCTGTAGACACATTGTTGAATCGATGGATAGTGCCGATGGAGTATGCTTTTGATTATCTATCGCTGCCCAACGGTCAGCAAATTACGATGCCGTTTGTTTTAACTCTTGCCTTCTCTACCAACTTAAATCCAAAGAAAATCAGTGATCCCGCATTTTTGCGTCGTTTAGGTTACAAAATTGAATTTAAGCCTCTTATGCAGCGTGATTACGAAGCGTTGTGGATGAATGTTGCCGCAGAGAAAGAGGTTGAACTTCAAGACGGTTTCTTTGAGCGTTTATCCCAAATGCACACTTTATACAAAGTGCCATTTTTCCCCTGCTTGCCGAAAGATCTGGTAGGTATAAGTAAAGATATTCTTTCGTTCGAGCAACTCCCGCCTGTTATCACATTCGATATTCTTTCCATGGCTTGGGAAGTTTATTTTACCTCTGATGGACATGAGGAATAACACATGAATAAGAGTCAAGTTTTCCTACTATTTTTACTGTCCGTAGTATTTGGTTTAGCTGCTGTTTTTTTCGCTAAACAATGGATGGAAAATCAAGTACAGCCAACAGTCGAAGTTGAAACTGTGGAGCGTCATCCAGTAGTTGTGGCCTCACAAGAGATTGAAGCTGGAACGATAATTGAAGAGCAGTTCCTAACCACGAAGTTAATGGAAGTCGATTGGATTAACGAGAATAACTACTCCGATGTTTCAGAACTCGTTGGCAAGGTGGTTGCAAATACCATTTATGCCGGAGAGGTTCTCCACAAAATGCGTTTTACTGTTCCTGGTGAAGGTTCAACATTAGCGGCATTGATCCCTGAGAATAAGAGAGCGGTAACGATCCGAGTTGATGACGTCATAGGTGTCGCTGGGTTCCTATTACCTGGGAATAAGGTCGATATTCTTAACACCGTTTCTTATAGCCAAAATTCAGCGTCGACTCGAACAGTATTGAAAGACATTAAGGTCTTGGCTGTAGACCAAACAGCTAAAACGAAAGAAAACAGTCCGATTATCGTGAGAGCTGTGACGTTAGAGGTTTCCCCTCAAGATGCTGAAAAATTACTGACGGCAAAGAGTAAGGGGAGTATTCAACTAACTTTGAGAAACCCACACGAAGTCGAGAAAAAAGTGGCTCGTCGATATGTACCTAGACCAAGTGTAACCATCATCAAAGGTACTCAAGCATCTAGTGTTCGCGTCAAGGATTGAGGTGAGATATGAAAATAATATTAACGTGTGTTTTGAGCCTAGTTTGTTTTTCTACATTGAGCTTTGCCGCTCTTCAAACTGGGAAAACCGTCACGGTTCCTCATCACAAATCAACGCATGTCGTTTTATCGGGTAAGGCTAGCAAGGTGTCACTTGGTGACCCTGATGTCCTTGATATTGTGATGCTTAAATCTAACGAGTTATTTTTGATAGGTAATAAATTAGGTGCTACCAACCTAATGGCTTGGGACGCTCGAGGGCAGTTGATTGAGTCTATCAATATTGAGGTTACTCATGATCTTAATAGTTTAAAGGCTAAGTTATATGAGTTCCTTCCTGATGAAACGATTGAGGTACATAGTGCGCAAAACCGTTTGCTGCTGAGCGGTCAGGTGAGCAACCAACAGCAGATGAATGTCGCGATGAGAATTGCAGAAACTTACTCCTCCGGGCAAACCGCAGATGAGTCAAAAGAGAGTGGTAGTGAGCAAGCTGCGGCGACTGGGGTCATCAACTTAATGTCGATTGGTGGTGCTCAGCAAGTCATGCTAGAGGTCACTGTCGCTGAAGTGCAAAGAAGCTTAGTTCGAAAATTCGATGCTAACTTCCATTTCTTCCAAACCAGTGGTTCTGATTTTTCATGGGGAGCGTCTTCTGTGCCTGCTGGTGTATTGGGTGCAACGCCGATTTTTGATATTCCCACCTCAACAGATTATGGGATTTTAGGTTCTTTTATCGATAGCAATACATTGTTTACCTTTGCTCTGGATGTTGCAAAGCAGAATGGTGTAGCCAAAGTTTTGGCTGAGCCGAATCTAACCGCGTTAAGTGGTTCAAAAGCTGAATTTTTAGCGGGCGGTGAGTTCCCAATCCCTGTGCCTGATGAAGACGGCATCACCATTGAATACAAAGAATATGGTGTAGGGCTGAAATTCATCCCAACGGTTCTTAGTGATAAAAAAATCAACCTGAACTTGGCTGTTGATGTGAGTGAAATTGCGAATAGTAGCTCGCTAACGATTGATCCTGGTACTACCAACGCGACTTACTTCATTCCACCTATTACGCGTCGTAGTGCATCTTCAACACTTGAGTTAGCAGATGGCCAGACTATCGGTATTGCAGGTTTACTGAGTGAGAATGTGAGAGATATCAGCAACAAGATGCCAGGCTTTGGTGATGTGCCGATTTTAGGGCAGCTTTTCAACAGCCAAGAGTATGTATCTGGCGAAACCGAACTGGTTATTCTTGTGACTCCAAGGCTTGCCAAGCCAATCGACCGCACGAAAGTGACATTACCAACAGATGCTTTCGTCGACCCTAATGACTTGGAATATTATTTGTTAGGCCGAAGCGCTTACATTGCTGAACCGTCTGAATCCACTTCAGAGCAATCTCAATCAGCACAGGCCGTATCGCCAACCGACGGCGGTAGTGAAGGCTCATTTGGTCATGATTTATAAGGAGATAGATATGATTAGAATAATGATGGTCTTTCTCGTGATGGTGCTAGTTGGCTGTGCTAATGATGCCCGTTTGGGGCATTCAGTAGCACTAGTGAAAACAGAACAAACATATAACCCTAATGCGACCCAAGAGAATCTACTCGAAGTACCGGACGGTACAGGGGAGCGGATGCAGGCTGGTTACGACCGATATGTTGGCAGAGGTGAAAATGATCTGTCCGGAAGCAGTAGTAGCCAGATCCTAGAAGAGTTTAACTAAATCTGGAGGTACTCACATGTTGTATCGAGTATCACAAAGCCCCAAAAAGCAGCAAGGCTTAGTCGTAGTCATGATTACAGCCGCTTTGTTGGTTTTTTTAGCTGTCTCAGCGTTAGCTGTCGATATCAACCATATGGTTGTGAATAAAACGCGGTTACAAAATGCAGTCGATTCTGCTGCGCTAGCTGCCGCAACTATTTTAGACAATAGTAAGGATAAAGATGCCGTAGATGCAGAGGTTGGCACCGCATTAAATGCTATGGCAGCCGCCACAGGTAATCATGAATTTGATTTTAGTACGGCTTCTGTAAACATTGATTATTCAAATGATCCTAAGGATTTTACAGGAACAGCAACGTTCGGTGCAGATGATGATGTCTATGTGCGTGTTCGTGTCGATTCCTTGGATATGGATGAGTTTTTCATTCAAATGTTTGGACTAGAAAAAACCGTTTCGGCGAGTGCGGTTGCTGGCCCTAGTTCTGGTCAGGTCGTTGTTAATAATGTTGTGCCAATTGGTGTGTGTATTGGTGATGGCACGTCGGATAATGATGTCTCACCAGAAGATGGGTACCATGATGTGACTGGTGAGGAAATAACCAGTGTTTTTGGTTATGAAGTTGGCACCGTTCATGCGTTAAAGGTCGGCGACAAGAGCTTATCTGAAATGGGGAATGGTAATTACCACCTTCTTGATTTTGGATCTGGTGGTAAAACGGTGAAAGAAGGTTTAGGCGGCAGTTATGATTATCCGGTTAAAATTGGCGAAGACATTACAACGAAGCCGGGTGGCACGGTAGGTCCGACTGGTGATGGTCTAAATACTCGTTTTGGTGATTATGGCGGCGGTTTATCAGCCTCCGATTACCCTTCAGATTATGTAACAACGGAACCTACAGACGAAATAACAATTGATGCGAGTACAGGTGAGATCGATTTTGATGGCACTTACAGTTACGCACAATATGAAGCTGATACCAATGCATGTATTGCTAGTGGTGGTAGTGGTTGTGCGTCTAATGGTGTCGCATGGCGTCGTATTTTAGCCATACCTATGGTGGATTGTTCAGGTAAAAGCGGTGGTACCACTGACTTTACAGTGAACAAAATTGGTTGCTTCTTTTTGTTGCAAAAAGCACCGACAAATAATTCAGGTACTCCTGCCGTATTTGGTGAATTTATTCACTCCTGCAGTGTGACAGGTGGGGCGGGTAGTACGACCTCTACAACAGAAGGGACTTATAGGATTGTTTTGTATAAGGACCCTGATAGTGGGGAGTCTTGATTATGAAACTGTTGAGAAAACGACAAAGCGGTTTTGCAGCTATCGAGGTGGTACTGGCCACACCCGTATTATTGTTCTTTATGGTATTGGTGCTTGAATTCGGAAATATATTGATTCATTACAATGTCATTTCAAAGTCAGTGCAAAATGGAGCGCGTTATGCGGTTAGTGAAGTGTATGGGACTGTTGGCGGCACAATAGCCCCTACGTCAGAAATTCAGAATGTAGTGGTCTATGGTCAAAATAGTGTGGGCACGGCGGTACTCTCTTCATTGACGACAGCAGATGTCACTGTCACTCAGCCATCTGGTGATAGCTATGTGCGAGTAAGTGTTACCTATGATTATGTTCCACATTTCTTGTCTATTCCCTTTTCGTCGGAGAGCTTTGCCATTCCATTAAGTGTGACTTCGGTTATGAGGGTGCTGTGATGAAAAGGCTAAAAGGGCGTATTAAAGGACTTGCCATCGTTGAATTTACATTAGTGTCATGGCTGATTTTTCTTTTGATTTTTTTAATCTTGGCATTTGGTGCTTATATATTTTCACTACAAATGGTCAGTGAAGCGACAAGGAAGGCGGCTAGACTGGCGACAGTATGCTATGTCTTAGATAGAGATAATATTGGTGCAATGGTGGTGGGTGAGATCCCGCTGGTTGGGTTTTCTGGTGCTAATTTAGAGGTGGCTTACCTTGATGCGAGTGGAGGGGAGATAGCATCAGATTTCGAAGATAACTTCGATGATATTAAGTTTGTACGTGCCAGAGCGACTGGCTACGGCATTCAGTTGATTAGTAACCTAAGTTTCTTAGGTAACAATGGGTTTCTTGCTGCCCCTGCATTCGAAACAATTTTACCGGCTGAAAGTTTAGGGGTTGTTAGGGCAGATTCTGACATTAAGAATCGATGTCCCGAAGTTATCTAGTACAGGAGTTTGATGTATGGGGGAAGCAATTCAAATGACGCCTAATGAGGGTGACATTACGCGTTTGAGAACTAATTTAAAGGTCTGGTTAATATACAATACTGAGGCTTTTCATTCGCATATGAGCCACGAATTGAAGAAATGCCGAAACGTACATGTGACGGCTTTTTCACTCTCGGCAATGAGCGAGGAATACCTAAAAAGTGCTGATGTTCCAGAACTCATTTTTGTCGAGGCCAATGGAAATTGGGCTCAAAAAATGGTTGAACTGCAAGGGTATGATCTGTCGCTTGAGGACGAGAACCTATCTTTGGTTGTGCTGGGAGATGAAAGTGATAATGGGGCGTTAAAGATAGCACTTCGCTTGGGAGCATCAGACTTCTTGTCGCACAATGTCATGCTCTCTGATTTACTCCCTCTGTTAAAAAAAACAGCGGCCGAAAAACTTGAGAACTCGAACTATGGTGAGTTTATTTTGTTTTTGAATACGAAAGGGGGGATGGGGGCGACAACTCTGGCTTTGAATACCGCTATTGAGATGGCCAGTCAGCATCCTAATGAAGTGCTTTTGCTCGATATTGATCTCCAATTTGGAGTAATTCCTGATTACTTAAATATTATTCCTACCTACAGCGTTTCTGATGCAATAAATAGCGCGAATGACCTGGATGAAATCTCCTTAGGTACTTTGGTCAATAAACATGAATCTGGTCTTCATGTTCTAAGCTTTAAGCATGAAAACAATGCTGATGATTTCGAGCAGGCACAAAAAATAGGCAGGCTGCTGCCTATATTGCGCCGTTTTTACCCTTATGTGGTGATCGACCTATCTAGAGGGTTAGATCATGTATTTGCATCTGCTATATCACCAGCAACGAAAGTGCTTCTGGTTTTACAGCAGAGTTTAGTGTCAGTAAAAAACACAAGTAGATTAATTAAGTCTCTGAAGTTTGAGTACGGCTTACAAAGCGACGCAATAGAGGTGATCCTTAACCGTTACGAAAAACGACATTCTATTAAGTTAAAGGACATTGAGCAGGCGGTGGGTAACCACGATATCCACTTGATGCCTAATGACTTTAAAGTGGCACTAGAGAGTGCCAACTTGGGGCAGCCGTTAGTTCAGTCGAGAAAGAAAAGCTCAATTACTCGTTCTATCATCGATTTGTCTCACGTTCTTTCACCACCAGAGCAAGAAGAAAAAGGCTGGTTGAAAAAGTGGTTTTCATAACGGGTAGATGAATAGTGAACACGAGGGATTGTGATGTTCTTTAAACGAAAAAATGTAAATCCAGAGTTTGAAAAAAGAGTAGAACAGATTTCGCATGACTCAGAAGATACCAACCCTGTTGAGCGTTTATCCAGTGTTGATACGTCTAGTCAATCTCGCAGTTCTGAAGCGAATGTAGAAAAGGAAAAAGCGATTGATGAAGCTCGAAAAGTGTTAGAGCAAGAGTTATCAATCAAACACTTTTTTCATAAGCAACTGCTTGAGACCCTAGATTTAGGATTACTTTCAAGTTTGGAAAAAGAGCGGGCTAAGGTTGACTTGCATGAAGCCATTTTACAGTTGATGGCTGACGATGGTAGTCATGCGCTGAGTGCTGAAGGGCGAAAGCGGGTTATAAAGCAGATAGAAGATGAGGTGTTTGGTCTTGGGCCGTTGGAGCCTTTACTCGCTGACCAAACCGTTTCAGATATCTTGGTGAATGGTCCTAAGAGCGTTTATGTCGAGCGAAGAGGTAAGCTTGAAAAGACGCCGTATACTTTTCTTGATGATCGCCATTTAAGAAATATCATTGACCGTATCGTAAGCCAGGTTGGTCGCCGAATCGATGAAGCATCACCTATGGTAGATGCCCGTTTAGTTGATGGATCTCGTGTGAATGCAATTATCCCTCCTCTTGCGCTTGATGGCCCTTCTGTTTCTATTCGTCGCTTTGCGGTTGATCGTTTAACGATGGATAACCTGATTGACTACAACTCAGTTTCGCCGCAAATGGCTAAATTTGTTGAAGCTGCGGTTAAAGGTGAACTCAACATATTGATTTCAGGTGGTACTGGTTCGGGAAAAACGACCACGTTAAATATCTTCTCCGGCTTTATTCCACGTGACCAGCGAATCATTACAATAGAGGACTCTGCGGAGCTTCAACTTCAACAACCTCATGTTATTCGTTTAGAGACTCGCCCTGCAAACCTAGAAGGTAAAGGGGAGATAAGTCAGCGGGAACTCGTGAAAAACACCCTACGTATGCGACCCGATAGAATCGTGGTTGGTGAGGTTCGTGGTAGCGAAGCGGTTGATATGTTAGCTGCGATGAATACTGGCCATGACGGCTCTCTCGCGACAATCCATGCCAACACCCCTCGTGACGCCTTAAGCCGTGTAGAAAACATGTTTTCTATGGCTGGTTGGAATATCTCAACCAAAAACTTAAGAGCTCAAATTGCTTCAGCTATCCACTTAGTCGTTCAAATGGAACGTCAAGAAGATGGTAAACGCCGTATGGTGAGTATTCAGGAAATCAACGGCATGGAAGGTGAGGTAATTACGATGTCGGAAATTTTCCGATTCCAACGTAAAGGTATTGATGAAGAGGGCAATATCCTCGGTTACTACACCGCAACGGGTGTGGTGCCTCAGTATCACGACCAACTAGTTAAACGTGGTCTTGACCTGCCTTTCGAACTCTTTACTGAAACTCACAGTTAAGGAGAGATTATGGATAACGTAAGTGTTTCATTAGCACTATTGTTTATCGCGGTACTTTTTATCTCCCAAGCACTATTGCTACCTGCTGCGGGGAAAAAAGCAAAGCATAAAGAGTTATCTCGTCGCTTAAAAGAGACGCAGCGTAATATTGATGAAGAGAGTTTGTCTTTGTTAAAAGAGCATTATAACAAAGACTTATCCCCCATCGATCGTAAGCTCATTGTGGTTCCTTATTTTGCTAGCTTGAAAAAAATGTTGGAGTTGGCAGGTATTAGAGTCGCGTTAAGTCGCTTTCTGTCGACTGTGACTCTTTGCGGGCTTGCGCTGACATTGATAGCCATCATGACAAATCAAGTGTGGTTTATCTGTGTCGCAGCCTTCATCCTTGTTTGGGTTATCGCTTACCTATATGTGCAGAATCGAGTGACTTATCGAATGGCTCGATTTGAAGAGCAACTCCCAGAAGCTTTAGACATCATTCGCCGAGCATTACAAGCTGGGCAGCCTCTTGTGCAGTCTTTTAATGAAGTGGGTGAAGAGCTACCAGATCCGATAGGCACTGAGTTTAAGAACACGTATAACCTGCTTAACTACGGTTATGACTTGCGCCTGGCTATTTTACAGATGGCTGAACGTGTACCAACGGTTTCTATGTTGGCTTTCTCTAGTGCCGTGATGTTGCAAAAAGAGACTGGGGGTAACTTGTCTGAGAACCTCCAAAAAGTATCTGAAGTACTCAGAGCTCGCTTTAAGTTAGAAAGAAAAGTGAAGACGCTCTCGGCTGAAAGTCGATTATCGGCATGGATATTAACACTATCTCCATTTGGGTTGTTTTTTGCTTTAAGAGTTGCCAGCCCAGAATACATAGAACCGCTTTACCAAGATCCCCGAGGTCTATCAATGGTTAGTGTGGGTATAGTGCTGTTGGCTGTCGGAGCCTTATGGATCAAAAAGATCATTAGCATAGAGATATAAGCCATGGACCTATTAAATATTGATGTGTGGGAGCAGATGTTAGCTGACTTTGGAGTGAGCTCTCAGATGGTTATCTATGCGATGATTCTGCTTACTACTGTTTTGTTAACATTAACGCTAGGGTTCCTATTTTTGGGTGCTCGTTCCCCCTTAGACAAGAAGCTTAGACAGATTTCTGAAGACGGACAGGTGAGAGGTAAAAAACCGTATGACTTCTCTAATACGCTAGAGTCATTAAGCCCTTTTCTTAGTAAAGGGAATAAAAAAGACAATGAAACCTACTCAGAAAAGCTCATGCACGCAGGGTTTCATGAGAAGAATGCTTTGTCCGTTTTCTATGCGTTAAAAGTGCTGTCGAGCTTAGTCGGTGTTATCGCTGCTTTCATGGTTTATTACATCTCATTAGGTGGTAGTTACAACAATTTATTGATTATGACGTGTGTTTTTCTAGGGACTTTTACACCTAATATTGTACTGAGCAAGCTGCAAAAAGAACGTCAGAAAAAAATCAGAAACGGAGTGCCTGATGCACTCGATCTTCTCGTTGTATGTACCGAGTCCGGATTGGGCTTTAATGCGGCCCTTGGGCGTGTCGCGTCTGAGCTATACGTCTCTCAACCTGAGCTTGCAGATGAATTGGATACGGTTTTTGCCAAGATACAAGCTGGGGTAACCATGCCCGATGCGCTTAGACAATTCATCGAACGAACTGGCCTTGTTGAACTAGAAGGCTTGGTATCTTTGCTTTCTCATGCCTCCAGAATGGGGGGAAGTTTAGCGCAAACACTGCGTGATTATACGGAAGATTTTCGAGATAAACGCCAGCAAGCGGCAGAAGAGGTGGCTGCGAAAATACCGACTAAAATGTTATTTCCTATGCTGATTTTTATTTGGCCTTGTTTTTTCATTGTTGCACTTGGCCCAGGACTACTTATCGTAATGGACGCATTGAGTGCGCCGGGAGCAAGTTTATGATGTTATACAATAAGTTCCTTCTACTTTTCCTACCAATACTACTACTCGGTTGTGCATCATCTGATGAACCAACGAATCAATTTGATGCAGAACTGTATTCCGGTAAACCGATAGATACGTTAACGAATGATGACCCTCCTTTGAGTGAGAAGGAAGCGATCATGCGTGGTGACGTAGCATTAAGGGACAACAACATCGATCTAGCCTTGTATGAATACATTCGCTCACTGTCTTTTCCTGAGCAAGAGTTTCACGACAAAACGCTGTTTACTATAGGTAAAATCCATTCATCTCGTGGCAACGCGGCGCTTGCCGAGAAAGCGTATCTGGCGGCCTTAGATTTCAATCCAGCACATACCGAGGTACTGGAGGAATTAGGCGTTTTGTATACGAAGCAGCGACGAACGGATGAAGGTCGAAGTTATTTCTTTAAAGCGATTAATGCCGACCAAGTTCGTTTGAAAAGCAGTGAAACGATTAAAAACCACCAAGCGTTAAGCCAAAGTGAAGTCGCTAGCTTGAAGGTCGACAGTATGTCTCCTGCATCAGCATATATGGGGATTGGTGTGTTGGAAGATGTCGACGGAAAGCATCAGATAGCTCAAGAGTACTTCAAAAAGTCGCTGCAGATAGACAAAAACTCATTCAAAGCTCTGTTGAATATGGGCTACTCCCATTACATGTACGGCAATTACAAGGAAGCGTATCAGTACACGCGTTCAGCTCTAGAGTTAGAGCCAAATAGTGAGAAGGCCCAAAACAATCTAGCCCTCATTTATCTGGCTTCCGGTGATGTTAAGAAAGCCACTAATATGTTTATGCGACATATGGATACGCCTGAAGCGTTGAATAATGTAGGGTATTTCCTAATATTACAAGGTAAGCCGGATGAAGCCGTTCCTTACCTTCAGCAAGCAATAGACAAGAAACCATCGTATTACAGAGTTGCGAACGAAAACTTAAACAGAGCATTAGCGGAAGTGAGAGAGATGGAGCAATAGTCGTTTAAATTTTGGCTCAGTGAAAAGGATATTCATGTCGCCTAAAAGTGAGAGTTTTAATAAAGATATCATTGTTATCTCTGTGATCTGGCTAGTTTGTGCCACAGTGATCTTTATTTACAAGTGGGAGAGTGTTTCAGCTCTTAACCTGAATGACAATGACGACTATATGCGTTTCGTTCAATTTCAGGATTGGATGGCAACTGGACATTGGTACCTAGAGCCAATGAATAATTTTAATGCCGCTGACGGCATTGTTATTCATTGGTCTCGCTTTCCTGATTTAATCTTATCGCTCGTAGCTTTTCCATTGTTGTTTATCGTCGATGATAATCTTGCTTATACAATATCAATTTCGCTTGTCCCTCTGCTTTACTTGCTACTTTTTTCTCTGTCATGCTTTTACCTAGCTGACCACCTCTTCGGTGCCAAGTATCGCTTTATTAGTATGATGTTTGCGATTTCTTCGCCTTCAATTATCCATTTTTTACCCGGTTCTATTGATCATCATAATATTCAGCTGGTCTTCGCGGTCCTATTTCTAGCTTTAACGCCATTGAATCATGAGCAGTTGCGCCATGCGTGGCGTGTTTATGCGCAATCTATCTTGCTGTCTCTATCTTTATGGACGGGGCTTGATAATGTTTTGCTATTCATGTTTTTTTTCGCGATTTACACCGTGTATTGCGGTCTTGTTCGCCATGAGTGGTTTGGCTATATCTCTAAGTTGTATGCGAGTTCCGCTCTGTTTGGGATTTGTGCGGTTTTATTAAATCGGCCTTACGATGAGTTTTTTGTTTTTAAGTACGACGAAATATCATTTGTTCTCATCATCCTTTTCTTCTGTGGTTGGCTTTTCGTTAATGTTTATCATCGGTTTATGAATGAAGATAACAGTCTACTGCAAAAGGTTTTTCTGTTCGTATTTCTAGCTGTTCTATTTTTAATCCCAGTGGCAGTGCTTTATCCATCACTCAGCAGTGCGTTGTTAATTGATTACCCTCCGATACTTAAAGTCTATTGGTTAGACCAAGTGACAGAAGCGAAGTCGGTCGTTAGATATGTCGCAAGTCATGGTTTTTTCTCGATAGAGAATTACGCTTTGCTGGTGATTCCTGCCACTTTGTATCCACTTTTTAAGCGTAAAAATCACCACTGCACAATTTTGTATCTCATCTTTATGTTCAATTTAGCCCTTGCGATCTTTTGGCAGATTAGAGTCATGAGGTTGTGTTTTGTGCTAGCGGCTCCCCTCCAAGCATACGTGATTCTTCAGTTAGCAGATTACATTCGTTCCTCCATCATAAAAGCGACGGTTATTACTTCTGGAGCACCACTAGCGGTCGCCTTTGTCATTCTCGCGTTGTCGCCAACCGAAGAAATTACAACTACTCTTGATCAAAAGGAGCAATCGCTGAAGATTCATAAGGTGTTAAAAGATAACGATATAAATTCGCACACCATACTTTCAGGGATTGAAACGGGGGCTCCAGTGTTGGCAAAAACGGATAATCGAATTATTGCTGCTCCTTACCATCGAAATATTGTTGGGAACCAATTTCTTATTGAAGTGATGCTAGAGGAAGATCTGAGCTTAGCCGAAAGGAAAATCATAGAGAAAAGCATCGATATCATTGTTATTGGCAATGACCCGCATTTGTTGATTTTAAAGGACTCGGCGAGCGAGGAGGCATTTATCAATAAGCTGTACAGCTCAGATACGCCAACTTGGTTAGATGTTGTGTACGACAATATTGAAAATGGGTACCGAGTGTTTCGAGTCAGGGAGAGTTCATGAAGAATCAAACCACAGCGGTGTTACTCCCGTGCTATAACGAAGCCGGAGCGGTTGGAAAAACGGTGGCTGACTTTCAACGTGCACTACCAAGTGCGACGATTTATGTGTACGACAATAACTCCACTGATGGCACGGTCGAAGAGGCGCTGCAAGCTGGTGCTGTTGTTCGCCATGAGTATCGTCAGGGCAAAGGTGAAGTCGTGCGACGGATGTTCTCAGATATTGATGCTGACATTTATATTATGGCTGATGGTGATGATACCTACGACGCCTCCATTAGCCCTACACTGATTGAACAACTGGTTACTGAACAGCTCGATATGATCATTGGCAGTCGAGAGCGCTCTTCCGAGGCTTATCCTGCAGGACATATTTTAGGTAATAAGATGTTTTCGACTCTGATAAATAAAGGGTTCAATGCTCAATTGAATGATGTTTTCTCTGGCTATCGAGTGATGAGTCGCCGGTTTGTAAAAACGGTTCCTATTTTCAGTGATGGCTTTCAAATTGAGACGGAACTAACCGTGCATGCATTGCACCATAATATGTCGATCAAAGAAGTACCCACTCATTATCACTCAAGGCCTGAAGGCACGGCGAGTAAGCTGAATACTTTGAGTGATGGGATCAAAATCCTCAACTTTATTTTGTTCCTGCTACGAGACGTAAAGCCGATGTTTTTTTTCGGTGCTATGTCGGTGTTGCTTTGCTTTATCTCATTGGGATTAGGGGTTCCCGTTATTATCGATTTTATTGATACCGGGCTCGTTGAAAGAGTCCCAACAGCTATTCTGTCTAGTTCAATTGCACTTATCGCGGTGATGTCTTTCTTTTGCGGCTTGATACTCGACAACGTGTCGCGCGGCAGACGAGAGATGAGGATCCTTTCAATATTAAGAAGTCACGATCACAAGCCATCTCAATAGGATTCAGGAATGAGAATAAACAAGGATGAAGACAAGGAGTGGCTCGATTATTTGTCCCGTTTCAGTGATGAATATGACGAGCGAGTCTACGAAAGCAGTACAACAGGCTATGTGATGAGGGCGGGTCATATAGCGTGTGAGAAGCCTTTCAGTAACAGAGAGCATTTCTCGAAGGTGCTAGAAGTGGGTTCAGGAACGGGTGAACACTTGAGACATGTTCAGCATAGTTTTGACGAGTATACGGTCAGTGATGGCGATTCTGCCGCACTTGAAGTGGCAAAAAGGCAACTCAGTAACACCAGTACTTATGACAAGCTCGTTTTTAATGTAACGAATGCACGAGCGTTAGACTTTGAAAGTAACTGCTTTGATCGTGTTATTGCGACACATATATTGGAACACCTTTATGAGCCTCACCTTGTGATTAAAGAATGGCTTAGGGTATTAAAGCCGGGCGGCACTTTGTCCATTTTGATTCCCACAGACCCAGGTATTGCATGGAAAGTTGGTCGCTATATGACGACAAGAAAACTTGGAGTGAAAAAGGGGTGGAACTACGATTACATTATGGCGAGAGAACATGTTAATCCCTGCAATAATTTGATCGCCTTTTTAAAGTACTATCTCCCTGATAATAAACACTCTTTTTGGCCATTAAGCCCAATTCCGCTCATTGATTGCAATTTGTTTTTTAACTTCCATGGAATCAAGCCTGCTAGTTAAAGGTTCGATGGCTCCTATCGTTCAGTCGTAAGCAAGAAGTTAAGTATTCACTAACTTCTTGCTTCGGTTAGATCTTTAGTTAACAAAGCCAGTAAGAGCGCCGAATAGCATAAACATGCCGACAAGCCCTACGATTGGCATCTTGACCGTTTTCAATAGCCACACACCTATGATGATCAGAGCGAAGTCTAAACCGCCACTCACCGCACTTGTGAAGATTGGCTGATACAGAGCCGCAAGTAGTAACCCGACTACCGCTGCATTCACACCGGTAAGTGCACCAGCAACCAATGGTTTACTTGCGATTGCCTGCCAGTTTTTCAATACCCCCAGTAGTAATAAGAAGCCCGGTAAGAACACGGCGATTGTCGCTAACAAAGCGCCAGTAATTGGTGCCGATGGCATTAATACATAGCCTAGGTATGTCGCTAAGGTAAACATAGGACCAGGTACAGCCTGTGCTGCAGCATAGCCCGTTAGGAACGCATCTTGGGATAGTTGGTCACCAATACCATTCTGCAACAATGGAAGTACCACATGACCGCCACCGAATACTAAGCTGCCAGCTTGATAGAACAGACCAAATACCTCAATACCTTGAGAGTATGCACTGAATAGAGGAAGGCCAACCAACAGCGCAACAAAAATAACGAGCGGTGTTATGGAGATCTTGTGTGTTGATGGAACCGTTTTGATGTCTTGTGAGGTCAAAAACTTGCTGCCAATGATTGCGGCAAATAGAAGTACCAAGATTTGTGGCCAGATCCCAGGAAGCAACAGGAGAACCACGGCAGTCATGACACATAAAGCGGTCGCGACTTTCGATTGGCAAAAGTTTTTGTACATGCCAAATGTGGCATCAGCAACCACCACCACTGCGAGTAGCTTCAAACCGTGAATAATTGAATTAAACAGAGGTGCTTCCAATAGCTGATTGCTCACCAAAGCTAATATCAACATTAAGATGACAGATGGGGAAGTAAAGCCGATAAACGCAGCAATCGCACCCGTTAAGCCACCTCTTTTGTAGCCAACCGCAAAGCCAACTTGGCTTGAACCTGGGCCGGGTAGAAATTGACTAAGCGCGACAATTTGCCCGTATTCTTCATCAGATAGCCAGTTAAGTTTCTCAACAAAGGTTTTACGGAAGTAGCCAATGTGCGCAGCTGGTCCACCAAAGCTAATCCAGCCAAGCCAGAAAAAGGTTTTAAAAATTGAAAGCATGATCGATTCCAGATAAATGTTTAGCGTAATTTATGGTGACTTGCACTATGATTCAAATTAATTGTTTTAATTGTAACTATTAATGAAATAGGTTCTGCTGGATGGCTGATTTTAACTGGAAAGGTATCGATCTTAACTTATTGATAGCTCTGCAAGCGTTATACAAAACGAACAGTGTAAGTAAAGCGGCTGAGCGCTGTTATGTCAGTCAGTCTGCAATGAGTCATAGCCTTCAACGACTTCGAAAGTTGTTTGATGACCCTCTGTTTGAGCGAGTAGGTAGCAAAATGGAAGCAACGGATAGAGCGATTGAATTATCCAGTACTGTCGATGCCTTGCTCAATACCATTCAATCTGAAGTACTACTCTCTAAATCATTTGATGCAACAACTTACCAAGGCAGTTGGAAGATTGGTCTTACCGATTATGCCGAGCAGATGTTTGCTCCAGTGTTGTTTGATCTCATTAAACAGTCCTCTCCTGATTCTCAAATTGCGTTGTTCAACGTAAATCGAGCTAACTATCAGCAAGTATTTGAAGATTCTAAGCTTGATATGGCGATCGGTAGCTTCGGTGAAGTGTCTAAGCTATACAGAACCAAGCACTTGTACACAGAACAGCACGTCTGCTTGCTCGACAATTCAGTGTTGTCGATCGAAGAGCCCATGTCTTTAGTACAATTTGCATCTGTTGGGCATGCTTTGGTTTCTCCTGCAGGAGTGATAAAAACGGGAGTCGACAGTCGCCTAGCTGAACTTGGCTTAAGTCGAAAAGTGGTTATTGCTTCGAGTAACTTTTTAACGGTAAAGCGCTTAATTCGTGGCAGAGAACTGCTCTGTATAGTGCCTAAGCTGGTGGCTCGTAATGACATTGAGGGTGAAGAAGCACTGTTGGCTGTCAAGCCACCGATAGATGTACCGGATTTCGATATACAGCTTGTCTATCGGAAAGCGAAGCATTTAGATGATAAAAATAAGTTACTTAGAAGGTTGATTACTGAAGCTGTGTCGTCTGTGATTACTGAGTAATTTTTTGTATTGGGGGATAACCACACTTTTTCTAATTATTTAAGGAAAAATCAGGTTAATAATAAGAATCCGACTATACTTAATTTACGACTCAAAGCAGTCGGAAAGAATAGGCTTTTTGATTTACCTAAGTAAAAAAATTGGTTATATCCTCATGATATAGCTCAAAAACCTACCAGGCTAAACGGATTTAGTTGGTCTAAAAAGCGCTAGCTCCCCCTAGCGCTTTTTCTTTTGCATCAGTCAGATTTACCAATGTATCTTCAATCACTTAAAGTGAGAAACGAGTCCATTTTTTTGCTCTCCAGCGATACGCCATGATGATGCCTCGGAACCATTCATCCATCGCGATCGCCATCCAAGCACCAAATACGCCATAACCCCAATGCACGCCAAGTAGATAGCTCATCGCGACGCCAATGCCCCACATGCTAACAATGCCCATTTTCACTGGGAACTTGATGTCACCAGCGGCTTTCAAACAAGAGATGAAGATCAGGTTAAACACGCGGCCTGCTTCTAAAATAATAGAGCCAGCAATCAGAGAGGCCGTCAGTGCGAGAATTTCAGGGTCTTGTGTGAACACATCCAATATCTCGAAACGGAACAGATAGATCACGCAGGTAATGGTGGTCGAGGCAATAAAGCCAACCACGAAATAACGTTGTACTCGGCTGGCTATTTCATCAATCCAACCTTTGCCGATGTAATAACCGGTTTGAATTTGGCTGCCCTGACCAATCGCCAGTGCAAACGCAAAAGAGAGGCGAGCGATGTTTTGTGCATAGGTGAATGCTGCCAACGAAGCCGTGCCCATTTGCACGACAAAGAACATGATGGTGATCTGCGCCATGTTGTAAGACAGCACTTCTCCGGCGTTCATCGAGCCGATCTTCATTATCTTCTGATAGATAGATTTCGGTACCGATTTAAATTGTTTTACGGGTAGGTCTATGCCTTTATTTCTGACCACACCAATCAAGATAAACATGCCAATCACTTGGCTAGTCACGGTTGCAATGGCTACCCCTTGAACGCCGTATACCGGTAAGCCAAAAGGTTGGTAGAGCGCGCAGTAGTTACCGAAAATATTAATCACACCAGCAATCATGTTGATGACCATTGGAGATTTAGAGTAACCATGGCTGCGGAGGATAGTGGTGAGTACCACACCTATCGTGACGTTGAAAGTGAGTGCGCCACTGATGAACAAGTACTCCTGTGCGTACTGTTCAACCTGAGCTTCAAGCTGATAGAGCGGAATAAAGTACTCTGCCCCCAGCACGGCGAAAATACTCAGCAATACACCCGTAATTATCGCCAATATGATGCTGGCAACGCCGACTTGCGCGCTTTCTTGATCGCGTGAGGCGCCATTGTATTGGGCAATGAGAATACCAGTACCACTGCTGACCATGGTCGATACGATGATTAGGAAAAAGGATATCTGAGAGATAACACCAACGGCAGACACGGCTTTGTCTGAGTATCCCGATAACATGAATACATCGCTGGTGTTGAGTGCAGTTCGAAGCAGCACTTCGATAAAAATTGGCCAAGTGAGCGCAACGATTCCCATGCGTTTGTTTAGGGTGGAATCAGCATTAGGCATTTAGTTTTTCTCAAAAAAAAAGGAAGGCGAGACTATAGTTTAGTGGTTATTGGGTAAACGACTATCAAATTAATGTCCGGATTACGAATAAGGGTAAAGATATTTTGAATAAACCAGTGTTGTCCACACTCTTGCTCTTTGTGGTGAAACTTATTCGCGTGTTTCATGGTGTGATTCGATCGGATTTTAGCCACTGAAAAATAACAACAAGAGCTCAATGGGCAGGAATGAGAGTAAAAGGATCATGGTAGGCCAAATACTCCTATATCTTCCTTTTTCATGCTGAGTGAGAAGTAAAAAAGGCACTCAGCGAGATACTAAGTGCCAAAGCCTGAAATTTATGAGGTTATCTTTTCATTGAATTCCAGAAGACAGGTATAGGTTTTAATTTACTCTGCGTCAGTGAAGAAATCGTTGTATAGCATGTACAAGTGAGCTGCACTCCAAGAGAAGTTTGGCGCACCTTGCTGGTCACCATTCAATGGGTTGTAGTTCTCACGGATTGGGCCGTCTTGCACCAAGCCATCGGCGTGGTCGAAGAAAGCACCTGCCATTTCAATCGCATCATCACGATAGCCGTAGCTGTCCATACCTTTAAGACCGAAGTAGAACTGGTCTACCCATACACGTCCACGCCAGTAAATATCTGGGCCAAATGCTGGGCTAGAAAGCGCTGCTGTGCCCAGTGGAACGTAGGTGTTGAACTCTCCCGTATCTTTCATCACAGAAACAACCGCATCAGCATGAGCTTGCGTTGCTGCGCCATTGAACAGTGGTGACCAACCCTCAGGGCCTTTGCCACGTTCTACAATCGGTTTACCTGCACAGCCATTGGCTAAAGGCTTGTCTTCAATACGAATGTCATAGTAGAAGTTCGTGCCTTCATCGAACATACAGGTGTTGATGTAGTTCGATAGGTGCTCCGCTTTTTCACGGAACTCTTTCGCTTCTGCGTCTTTACCTAGAATGTCAGCCATTTCTGCTAGGTACTTGTTATCGCTGTACATGTAGCTTGCTTGGTCAACCGACTCTTGCAGCAATGAGTAGCCTAACAGGGTGCCGTCTTCCGCGCGGTTTTGGGCAAATTCAACATCCCAATCACTGCGTTTGCCGCCGTTGGCAACGTAGGCGTCTAGCTGGTCTTTATCGATGAAACCAAAGGCTGCCGCATCATCACGACCTGATTCCCAAGACGCAGCGGTTTGAGCTGGGCTCTCGATGTAGTCATAGTTGCCTTCTGCAATCACTTTATCCAGTGCCGCTTGACCAACGACGGTTTCGTGTTTGTCACCACGAACCACAGTGAAGTACATTTCACCTTCAGGTGTGTTGTGTGCTTTATCACGCGCTGCTCCGTACTCTGGAACGCCATTGCCATTGTTGTCACGGTTACGTAGCCACCAGTCGTGGTATGCCACTAGTTTTGGGTACATCTCTTCTAGCCAAGCTTCATCGCTGGTGGTCTTGTAAACTTCCATTACCGCCCATGCCGCTAGGCTTGGCTTGGTGTTACGTTCGTTCCAGTTACCGCCGTCACCGCCACGCTCTGGGCTTAGGTTGTAAGCCAATAGATCTGGCACGTAACCTTCATCCCAAGGGCGAACCGGATCGTCAGCTTGAATTTGGTAGGCAAACATTGCGCGGATGTTGTCTTTCGCTACGTCTGGGTTGAAGTGCGCCATCGCGTAAGCTTGTTTCCATGTATCCCATGGCCATGTTTGGTTGCCTGAGAACCAGCGCGCTGTTACCGAAGGTGTCACAGAGTCAAACTCCATCGCACCGGCTGCACCACGCCAGTTACCGTTTAGGGTTTCCATCGCTTTTACCGCAACACGCTCTTGCTCAGGCGTCGCATTCGGGTTGGTTAAGCCCATCTCTAGGTAACCTTCCCAGCGAGCTTCAGATGCGGCTAAGAAGTCGGTAGGGTTTGCCATGATCTTTTTGATCTCTGGCTGTTCCGCTTTCGCTTCTTCTGCCGTTAGCACGTGCGAGTATGTGGTGTAGATGATGGTTGATTCTTCAATGCTTGCCGTTGAAGTAAACGTTAGGCCATCGACCTTGATTTGGGTTGGGATCGATTTATGAACTTGGTACTCAGACTCGCCTGAAGTCAGTAGATCCCAGGTTGAACGCACTTTACCGAAAGTGACCTTTAGACCGTCTTCGGTTGCAACGATTTGGCGGTTGTAGTCAGGGTAAGTCTCGGCGATGGTTTTATCGGTTTGCGCGACGCCTTCTTTCGCGTGTGTTTTTTCAAGCAGTTCACCGTCCCACACTAACTCAACTGGCGAGTCAGTGGTGATTTTAGTCTCTAGTAGAGAGGTACGGTTAGAAGCAAAACGCAGCGTCATCTCGACTGTTACATCGTCAGACTTTAGCGTCTGAATCAACGCGCCCGGTAGGCTGTAAGCTTCCATCGTGAATTTGACTTTTTTGCCATCTTTGAACACGCTTAGGCGGTCAAAGTTATCAGCCATGAAGTTGATGTACTCTTCAGTAAGTAGCGCCGTTCCCGGGAAGCCACCCATGCCTTCAGCCGTGTCTGGTAAAAGGTGACCGTGCCATGCACCTAGGTCGAAGAACGGGTTAAAGCGTTGATGGTCATCGAAGTCGTAGTCACGCATGTATTCTGGCGAGCCAGTGCGGTCGATAACGTTTTTAAATTGGTTTGCTTGAAGCTCTTCAGAGCCTGTATTTGATGCGCAACCAGTAACAACAAGTGCTGCGCCAATAGCGATAGCTGCGAATGATTTGTTCAGTTTCATAGTGAGTTCCTGTTATTACCAGTAGAAGTATTGCATTGCGAACACTTGTGCGTCGCCAATTTCAGTGTCGCTACCTACGCCAAAGCGGCTATCGAAAGCGGTCGCAAATGCACCGTTTCCGTATTCGTACCAAACACCGGCGTTGATGTAAGAGGTGATCTCTTTTTCACCGTTATCGCCATCAAAGTTGGCGTAGTTGTAGGCTGCTGACAGGTAAACGCCTTGTGCGGCTTCGTACCAAGCGCTAGTTTGAATACCAGACTCACTGCCGAAAGACTCTTGGTTACCTTTATCGGTGTCGTGCCACACACGCGTAGCGAAGTTCTTGTATTCAGCACCTAGTAGTACAAGTTCGCCACCGTCGTTATTACGAACTTCACCGCCACCCATTAGGGTTAGGTCGTCAGTCAGGTCATATTGGACATAACCGTTGACCATGGCGTTTTTGTCTTTCCATTGATCTGCGAAGTTGTCGTATTTACCAAAGTGAATCAGCGCATCGTCTTCAGAGAAATCAGATTCAGGAGCGAAGGAAACGCTGTAGCGCAGCTTGCCTTCTAGGTTTTGGATCTTCACACCAACGTGTACGTCGCGAGTGTTTGAGATCGCGTAGCCGTACTCTACCGTTGGGTCACCCCACCATTGAACGTCATCCAGAGACGAGTCCATACGACCGACAATAAATTCTGTTTTTGCATCAGTGCGGTAACCAGCGTAGAAGCGGTTAAAACCACCTTCGAAGCCGCCCCAACCGTGGCCAGTAGCCCATGCATTGCCTTCGTCATCGGCTTGAACTGTCCAGCCTTCCATGTAAGCAAGACCAAACCAATTACCATGCTCGATAGCCAAGCCAGCTTCAATGTAAGTGCCGTCGGCGTAGCGGCCTTTGTCGTCACCTTCTAGAGCAACATGACCACCAAGGCCAAGCTCACCATAGAAGTTAAAAAGCGTTTCGGATTCTGTTTTAGGGGGCTGAGTGTCGCTGTGGTTAGCAGCGGTTTCATTAGCGTGGGCATTCGCCGTTAGAGCAGCAAGAATACAACTTGTAATAAGAGTGGTTTTAGTAAAACTACGTTTCATTTTATTCACTTCTGTTTCGGGTTGATAAATGAAGCTTCGTAGGTTGTTCTGACTTCTAATATGGGGTGCTCTTCAAGGCGTATACGGTCAGCTCACTTACGATCGCAAAACCGATATTAATGATTATTTTCGTGTTTAAAATTAAATCACTCTAAAAGTGTGATCTGTTTTTAGTAAATATTTACCTTGGCGTAAATTTGGTTTTTAGTTGAATTTGTACGCTGATGGCTGGTGATGGATATATTTGGTTTGTGAATTGAAATCTGATGGAAGAATTGGATGGGTAAATAAAAAGGCACTCACCAAATGGGGGAGTGCCTTAGGGCTTTAACGAGAGTGCCTGAGGGGTTTAACGAGAGTGCAAGGCTAACTTAAGCGTTCGCAGGCTCTGGTTTTGCTTCTAGTTTTTTCTCTTCTGGAGACAAGCTTTTTTCGTATTGACCGTACTTCCACCATGCGTAACCCAAGAAGATCACGATGCCGCCGACGTTATAGAAGATGATAGTCATGATGTCAGCACCTGTTGGGAAGGTCGATGCGAAGAAACCCACGGTAAATATGCTGATAAGAATCGATACCGCAGCGATACCAACAGGGCGAGAGCCCATGCGGAAATCACGTGGTAGGTGATCGAGTTTCAGGCGCAAGTGTAGGTACGCGATCATGATGAACAGTGGCGGTAGCATTGAAGCTGCTGCAGTCATGTTGATGATGGTGCTCATCAAATCTTGCACCGTGTCAGACGCTAGCGTCGGGATGAACATCAACGGAATCACGATGAAGAACTGAACCCAGGCTGCACGCTCCGGTACGCCTTGTTTGTTCAGGGCGACTGTCTTCTCACCAAAGATACCTTTAGGGATTTCAGAGAAGAAAATCTTAACCGGTGTTGCTGTCCACATCAGTAGAGAGCCTAACATCGCAGTGAAAGAAACGATGCCCACAAAGCGATTCATAAGAATTTCAGGTAAGCCGAAGTAGAGTGCTAAGCCTTCAAAAACCTGTACTGAACCACCAGTGAATTTAAGCTCTTCGCGAGATACGAATACGTTAGCCAGGATTGAACCCACCGAGTACAGCGCACCAATGAAGATACCCGCAATGATGATCACTTTAACGAAAGACTTGTGACCGCCTTTGATGTCGTTTACGTAAACTGCGACCGACTCTGCGCCGCCAGCGGCCATGAAGATCCAAGTGATGACGCCTAGGAATGCCCAGTTAAAGCTTGGAGTCATTGCTTCAATGGTGATTGGGTCCGCCGGTTCGATACCACCGATCAAGGCACCGCCTGACAGCAGAATGTAAGACATGGTCAGAAGCAGCATCAATGACGAAGTTAATGAAGTGATAGGGCCTAATAGTTTCGCGCCGTTGTTAGAAATATGCGTCGCGACCGCAAACAAAATGGTACTCAATATCGCGGTGGTCATTGGCGTGAAGATGTACTCGAAACCTAAGAACGCATAAGACGCGTAAGCGATAATTCTAGGCAGTAGAGACGTGAAGAAGAATAGGTTAACAAACCAGTATGTGTAAGCTGAAATAAACGCCCAGCGACCGCCTAGAGAGCTTTTAACCCATGAATAAACACCCGCTTCTGAGTCTTTATTCAGGGATACGAACTCAGCAACAATCAGACAGAAAGGAACAAAATAAAAGATGGTTGCTAAAAAGAACATCGGAGCCGAGGAGAGGCCGATTTCGATGTTGTTATTAATGATGTTATTGAAGCTATATACCGCCGCGAAGGTCATAGACAGTAGGGCAAACTTGCCTATCGTACTGCGTTTATTATCGGACATGATGTTCTCCGGTGAATCACGTTGATGATCGTTATAACTTGGTCCTAGACAGGGTGAATCTAGGCCGCACTTTTATTGTTATGTTGGTTTGGCAAACACCTGCTTTGTTTTGTCAGGGTTGGCTCGTTGTTATTTTTATTCGATGTACGATCGGACACATAAGCATTGGTTTTTATTGATTTCAGTAAATTTATTACCGACATCAAGAGGCAGATACTAATGTGTTCTACAAAGAGATTACTTGTTTCATAGGCGACGTTTTTATGGAGCTTGTAGGGGCTATATGTCACTTTCTTTATATGAATCAGTTTGTCTCTTCAGCAAGAAGATTAAAGATTAAGCGGCGGGAAGTTAATCGAAATTGATCAAATATGTGACCTTGAGTAAATATATTTAGTTAATATTTTACCTTGGTTTTTGTAGCTGTTTTATTTGGCGATTTATCGGTGTTTATGAGAGGTTTACACTTGACGGAATGGCGTTTTTATTATTGTTTTTTCTATTTTAATTTATTGATTTAAATAGAAAAAGCGCCATTTTAGGCGCTTTTTATAAATACTGAAGGTTAACTCAGGTTACGACTGCTTAGCCGTTTCTAGCTTAGCTTCTTTACCTGCTTGCTTCTTTTCAAAGCGAGAGATCCACCACCATGCAATGCCAGAGAATACCGCTGTCATAAATACGTTGATGAAGAAGGCTTGAACTAGGTCTACACCTGTTGGGAAGGCTGAAGCTGTCATGCTCACAACGAAGATACCAATAAGTACTGATACTACTGCCATACCTTGAACTCGAGTACCCATACGGAAATCACGCGGTGTATCGTCATGCTTCAAGCGGAACACAAAGTACGCCACCATGATAAAGATAGGCGGTAGCATTGCGGTACCAGCTGTTAGGTTGATTGCTGTGTTCATCATGTCTTGTACTGATTCAGAGCCGAAGCCGTTAACCACAAGCATCACGAATACGAACGCAAACTGCCACCATGCTGCACGAACTGGCACACCATGTTCGTTTAGCTCTGTTGTTTTTTCACCGTAAACGCCTTTCGGAATTTCAGAGAAGTGGATTTTCACAGGTGCTGCTGTCCACATCATCATTGAGCCAAACATAGCAACGAACAGAACGATACCAACGAAGCGACCCGTCATAGATTCAGAGATGTTGAAGAACTGAGCCATACCAGTGAAGATTTCAACCATACCACCTGCATACGTTAGGTCTTCACGAGCAACGAACACGTTTACCAGTAGTGAGCCAATGGCGTACATTGAACCGATAGCAATACCTGCACCGATGATTACTTTAATGAAAGACTTGTGGCCACCCTTTACATCGTTTAGATAAGCTGCTGCTGTTTCAGCACCGCCAGCAGCTTGGAAGATCCAACACATAATGCCTAGCGTTGCCCAGTTAATGGTCGGAGACATAGCTTGAAGCGTGATTGGCTCAGCTGGTACGTGGTCGCCGCCTAGCGCCATTAGTGCACCGATAACGTAGATAGCGAATAGTGCGAATACACCGTAAGCCACGATTTCAGAGATCTTGCCTAGCCAGCTCGCACCCTTAGTTGAAATGTGCGTTGCAGCAGCAAACAGAACAATTGAGATCACCGAAGTCACTAGCGGAGAGAAAGCGTATTCGTAGCCCAGCATTGCGTAAGAGGCGTAAGCAATGACGTTTGGTAGCAGAGATACAAACCAGAACAGGTTTACGAACCAGTATAAAAATGAGCCTAAATAAGCAGCTTTAGAGCCGAGTGGTTTTTTGAGCCAGTCGTACATGCCTGACTCAGAATTTTTATTTGCTGATACGAATTCAGCAATAATGAATACGAACGGAATGAAGTAAATAAGGGTCGCAAGCAAAAAGATAGGAGCAGAACTTAATCCCAATTCGATGTTGTTGTTTACGATGTTGCGAACGTTAAATACCGCTGCAAATGTCATGGAAAGCAGGGCAAATTTGCCTAACTTACCGCGTACAGATTCAGACATAGTGTCCTCCGAGGAATCACGTAATTATAGTCGTTATTTCTCAATGCTTCCTTGTAGGGAGGAAGCATTGAGGCTTTGTTCAGCATGTTGGAGCCTTGAACGGCAAGGCTCGATACATACTGTGAATAGATAGCGTTATTGTTTATTTATTGAGGAAGTAACCGTCTTCAATGGTCACTTTCAGTACCACTTTTCGAACTCGGTTATCACCGTGGAAACGGTAAGCCTGATTGTTGTCAAAGATCGCCACTTGGCCTTCAGCTAGCTCACGAGTTTCACCGTTCCCCATTAGGTGTTCGCGGTCGGTTTCATCGCTATAAGCTTGGATCTGCTCTAGCTCTGATTTCGCTGCGAATTCAACCTTTTCACGGCCTTCTAGGTAGTAGTGCACGTCGAAGTAACGACGATTACCTGTGAAGTTTTCTGTGTTCCGAGCCACACCGTCTTCAATCATGTAAGCCAGTGAATCACCAATGGAATACATCACGCCATCTTTGATGTTGCCGATGTTTTCAATCGCTTCTACACAGCGTTGCCATTTACGACCATCGCGGTAGACGACTTTAAATTGTTCTAAGTTCTCTAAAACGATCATCGCTTATGCCTCGTTCAGTTGTGGTTGAGCTTTTGGTGCATCCACCGTAAAAAACTCATCGCCAAAGTTGTGATTGATTAGGTGCTGCGCATCGCAATCGCCTGCTTGGAATGGAATCAGAGTTAAACCGTAGCGGAACTCGTCCATGTAAACGCGGTAAGAATCGAGCACTTCGCTGCCCCAAGAGTTAGAGCCTAAGCCCATCACTTGGTGATCTAGGTTTAACGTGATGTAACCGCTTTTCTCTAGCTCAATGGTGTGTTGTGCTTGGTGCAGGTTTTGGTTGGTGTAGAACCACGCGCTGAAGTTGATTTCTTGCTGTGGTTTTACTGCAATACCATTACCCGCGCGGCTTGAAAGCGCAGCCCAACGAACGTGTTGGCGGTTGCCGTTGTTCTGTGGGAACGGGTAGTTCTCGAACATGTCTGCAACGGTTGATTGGTACACATCAATCATGTTGGCTTGCTTGCTGTCTTGGTAGTTCTCTTCAGGGCCGCGACCGTAGTATTGAACTTGGTCGAAGTCGCCATTAATGCCCATATCAAAACCAATCACAGGAATTACATGAGGGTACTCACCGTAACGTTCGCCGCTTAGCTCAACGTTCAATTGGCCTTCAGCATTAACTTGGTAGCGATATTCACAACGCATGCCGAAATCGAATACTGGTGGAGCAATGATGCTGGTGGTGGTGATCTCTACCTTGCCGTTTACCTGTTCAACGTTAACGCATTCAAGGTCAATGCTACGGAAGTGCTCCTGCATAATTTGCAAGTGTGCAGGCTCCCAGTAACCATCGTGCTCTTGTTTATGGTTATCGATCATTGGCTTGAAGAAGTTGATTCGTGGTTCTGACTTAATCATCTCTTCGCCATTGACCAACCATGACGTCAGCTTGCCGTTCACTTTCGAGAAGTTCAGTGCGAAGTTGTGGCCTTTGATTAGGTAAGCTAAACGAGACTCTTCCACATTCAGTGCTGTCGCATTGTTGTTAGTGAAGGCTTCTAGCTGTGCTGTGTTCTCTTTCACTTGGAATTGATACACCGCGATGTCGTGGTTCGCTTCGCTGTAAGGCGTACGAGAATCCTTGCGCACGGTAAAGTTCACAAACACTTCGCGCTCATCAAGTTGTGGCAAGTTAAGTGTCAGTTCACGGCTCGAGTTTTCTGCCAGTTCTTCAATCTTGATGTGTTGCACAGCGATGGTTTCACCTTCAGCACGGATTTCCGCAGTGATGGTGTAGTCATCGATGTTTGAGAACCAAAGTTTGTTATCAACGGTGAAGGTGCCGTCTTCAGTATTGAAGTCACGGATCTTCACTGGGGCGATAACCTGCTTGTACTCTTTTAAGCCTGGGCCTGGTGTTTGGTCTGGGTAGATCAAACCGTCCATGCAGAAGTTGTAGTTGTTCGGGTAGTCACCGTAGTCACCGCCGTACTTATAGAACTCAGTACCCGCTTCATCACGCGCTAGAATGCCATGATCACACCATTCCCAAACATAGTGGCCTTGAATTGCATCGTGCTTGTAGAACACGTTTTGGTATTCGGTCAAGCCACCTGGGCCGTTACCCATTGCGTGTGCGTATTCACAGATAATGCGTGGTTTTTCGTGTGGGAATTCACCGAAGGCATTCATCAGTTGAGCGCGTGAGTACATGGTTGAAATGATGTCGACCACTTCAGCATCGCGGTCTTCTTCATAGTGAACCAAGCGGGTGTCATCAATTGCTTTTGCCGCATCGTACATAGAGCGGATGTTGCAGCCGTAGCCTGATTCGTTACCTAAAGACCACATGATGATAGAAGGGTGGTTCTTTTGAGCGTGGATATGACGTTCGATACGTTCAACAAACACCGCTTCCCATGCTGGATCGTTAGTGATGCGGCTTAGGTCGCCAACGTTAGCAAAGCCGTGAGTTTCGACATCGGTTTCACCCATCACGAACAGGCCGTAGATGTCACACAGTTCGTAGAAACGTGGGTCATTCGGGTAGTGCGCAGTACGTACTGAGTTGATGTTGTGTTGCTTCATCAACACCAAGTCTTTCTCAACGCGATCCATGCCGACAGCGCGACCTTTCAGGTGGTCGTTGTCGTGACGGTTTACACCATGCAGCATCACGTATTTGTTGTTGATGTAGAACAGACCATCGCGAACTTTAATGTCTCGGAAACCAACGCGCTGTGGAATCACTTCTAGCACTTTGCCGTCTGTGTCTTTTAGCGTCAGCAACAGTTGGTAAAGGTATGGGTTTTCAGCATTCCATTGAACAGGGTTCACGACATCGATAGAGAATTGAGTGTTCGCATTGCCGCCAGTCTGTTGGTTAGGAACAGTTAAGTTATCTACTGAGCCTTGGGAGATAACTTGGCTGCCATCAAGCAATGCGTACTCAATAGTTGCGTTAGTCGCTGCTGCTAGGTTTTCTAGAGCAACGTTGCACGAAAGGGTCGCGCTTTGGTAAGCGTCGTCAAAATCAGTACGAACCGTTAGGTCTTGAACGTGAAGTTGTTCTTTACCAACAAGGTAAACATCACGGAAGATGCCGCCTGTCCACCACATGTCTTGGTCTTCAATGTAGGTGGAGTCTGCCCATTGCATCACGCGAATAGAAAGTAGGTTGTTGCCCGCTTTTACGTGGCTAGAGATATCGAATTCAGCGGTGAGGCGGCTGCCCTTGCTGAAACCAACGTACTCACCATTTACGTAAACTTCGAAGTAGGTCTCTACGCCATCGAATTTAATAATGGTTTGTTTCTCGTTCCAGCTGTCGCCAAGGAAGAACGAACGTTGGTATGCACCTGTCGGGTTATCTGACGGTACGAAAGGTACATCAATCGGGAATGGGAAACCTTCATCTGTGTATTGAAGATCGCCGTGGCCTTCCATTTGCCACATGTTTGGCACCGTAATGTGGCCCCAATCGCTCATCTCTTGAGAGTAAAACTCTTCAGGAACCAAGAGCGGGTTAGTGAAGTAGCTGAAATTCCATTGACCACTTAGTAGTTGGAAGTGGCTGCTTAGTTCACGTTGAAATGTTTTAGCGGTTTTTTCTGATGCGTATGAGAAGAAGTAAGCACGTGGTGCCATACGGTTCTCATGTAAGTTCAGGAAGTTTTCCCAGTTGTTCACGTTGCCTCTCTCTCGGCCTATTTGAATGCTAGCCGACGTTCTTATGCGTAATTGGGTCGTAGTGAATACGAGTATTTTTTGGACTGAGGTAATTATTGGTAAAAGTTTTACTAAATGAAATTGGTGAAAACGTTTTACTTTAACTCCATCACGTTTTTTAGGGGCTTTTTACAGTGCTGTGTGATCCACTTAAAATAATGCTATTGGGTGCTTTAGGCGGCGGATTTTACAAGGGAGAATGCGAATGAAAAGTGATGTGGTATGCATAAAAAAGGCCACCCGACATATTGGTGGCCTTTAGTTATCTAATTGAAAGTTATAGTTATTTTGTTGTGTCTCTTAGTTTGAGTTTGCTCGGTACATACACTCGTAATGGGATGGTTCTGCCGTCACGAGATTTCTCAATCAATAAGTTAACACCTTGAATTCCCATCAGTTCAGAGTGAATACGAACGGTTGATAAAGATGGGAAGGTAAATTTAGCTGTTGGGATGTCGTTTACACTGATGAGCGCAATATCATCAGGAATGCTTAATCCATGCTCATGAACTGCACGTAAAACACCGATTGCAATTGAATCTGATGCAATAAACATCGCTTTTGGGTAGTCGCCACTTTCTAACATCTTCTTCGCTAGTTTGTAGCCCGAAGAGCTAGAGAAGTCGCCTCGGTAGATGTCTTGTTCGCTCACAACGTTCTTTAAACCGCCGTATTCTGCGAAGGCGATCTCACGAATATCAGAGGTGTTGATATCGTCCTGGCCGCCGATGAAACCAATGCGCTCATAACCTTGGTTGATGAAGAAATTGGTGATTTCTTTGCTGATACGAGCGAGATCGATATCAACAGAATCATAAGGTTCTGAGTGATCAGTGAAGTCAACGTAACAGATGTTATCCGTAAGCTTTTTCGCTTGCTCGATAACTTCTTGAGTCATTCTTCCTACGAGCAAAATGCCAGTAACTTGGCTTGAGTTGGTCTGTATTTTACTTTCATAACAGTTGGTTAGGTCGACATCCATCTTTTCGCACTGGGTTTCAATACCGTGACGAATTGATAGGTAGTAAGGGTCGTTAACTTCCGCTTCTTGCTTGTAGTTATACAGTGCAAGGAAGTGGTGGTGCTGCTTTTTGCTGCTAACCGTTTTACGTGAGCTGCTCGTTTTGTACTCCAGCTTCTCTGCAATTTCAAAGATACGCCTTTTGGTCTCTTCCTTGACGCTTAATGTAGGATCTTCATTGAGAACCCGAGAAACGGTAGCTAATGAAACATTAGCTTCAGTCGCGATATCTTTTAACGTTGCCATACTCACTTCCTGTTCTTGGAACATTGCGCTGCTTTGAAATTTGTCTTTAGTAAAAAAAGCAATGCACCTCTTTATTGTACAGACCTATTGTAATCAAACTGAAAGTCATTGCATTAACTTTTAGTAAAATAAATGCTCAACTCCTCTGTGATGTCTCAAATCTAACTATCTACAAATATCTCATTTAAATTCAATGAATTAGATGTCTATATCGATTTGTTTTTTCTATAACTTAATCGACGAGCTGTGTGTAACTTTGTGTAAACGTTTACACTTCGTGGTTCTGATCACAGAAATATTGCCAAATTGGCTGCTACTATTTCCGCAACAACGAACCAATACGCAGCGTATTGGGGCAGATTAAATCGTGAATGACAGCGAAGAGAGGTTGATTGTGAAAGTACTGGTTACAGGCGGTATGGGTTACATCGGGAGCCATACATGCATCCAAATGATGCAGGCAGGTATGGAGCCAATCATTGTAGACAACCTTTGCAATAGCAAAGAGCTAGTACTGGAGCGAATCAATGCGCTAACCGGTCAAACACCAACATTTTATTTAGGTGATATCCGTGATGAGTCGTTTTTAGATGGCGTGTTTGCCAAGCATGATATCCAAGCTGTGATTCATTTTGCAGGCCTAAAAGCGGTGGGTGAATCGGTCGCTAAGCCTTTGGAATACTACGATAACAACGTTAATGGCTCATTGGTTCTTGCTCGCTGTATGAAAAAAGCGGGCGTGAAAAGTATCGTGTTTAGTTCTTCAGCGACTGTCTACGGTGACCCTGAGATTGTGCCAATCACCGAAAGCTCTCCAACAAGTGCAACGACTAATCCTTATGGTCGAAGTAAGTACATGGTTGAAGAGTGTTTGAGTGATTTATTCAACGCTGAAAATGATTGGAGCGTGACGTTACTGCGTTATTTCAACCCGGTTGGCGCGCACCCCTCAGGCACTATGGGCGAAGACCCACAAGGTATTCCAAACAACTTAATGCCATTCATTGCGCAGGTTGCTGTCGGTCGTAGAGAGAAGCTTTCTATTTTTGGAAACGATTACCCAACACCGGATGGAACTGGCGTTCGTGACTACATCCACGTGATGGATTTGGCCGATGGCCATGTCGCAGCACTAAAAGCGGTCGGCGAAAAGGCAGGTTTGCACATTTACAACCTAGGGACAGGTAAGGGATCGAGTGTTCTAGAAATGCTGCAAGCTTTTGCTGAAGCATCAGGTAAGCCGGTTCCTTATGAAATCTGTCCACGCCGTGCTGGTGATATTGCGGAATGTTGGGCAAGCACGGAAAAGGCGGAACGTGAACTTGGCTGGAAGGCGACTCGCAGCGTGATGGAGATGACGGCGGATACGTGGAATTGGCAGTCGAATAACCCTAATGGCTATTAACTTGATGTAATTGAAAGCTGTAACTCCAACTTCTTTGGGGAATGCAGCGGTAAGAGATTAGAAAAGAGAGATTCCAGATATCTCGTACCTCGATTCTGGAATGACGGGTGAGTTAAAGGTTCTTGAGCGCTATAGGCTATTAGCTGATGCACCGAGCTATAGAGCTCTGGAAAAACGTCTAAACATAGAGGTTTAGACACTGAGTTTTATCAAACGTCATTCCAGATTCGAGGGACGAGCGTGATAGGGAATCTCCTCGCAGAAGAATTACTTATCTTGGTGAAAGTGCCAAGACACAAAAATTAAGAGCAATGTAAGTATGTCAAAAGTTGAATTTAACCCAGTAGACCACCCACACCGTCGTTATAACCCACTAACGGGTCAGTGGATCTTAGTCTCGCCGCATCGTGCGAAACGCCCGTGGAGTGGCCAAGATGAAAAGCCATCCACTGAGCAACTGCCAGCGTACGACAAAGAGTGCTTCCTTTGTCCAACTAACACGCGTATCTCGGGTGATGAGAACCCAGACTACGACGGAACTTACGTGTTCAGTAACGATTTCGCGGCGTTGATGCCTGATTCGCCTGACGCTCCAGAGTCTGACAATCCTCTATTTAAGACTCAAGGTGTTCGAGGGCTGAGCCGCGTTATCTGCTTCTCGCCAGATCACAGCAAAACATTGCCGGAACTACCGGTGAACAAAATTCGTTGTGTGATTGATACCTGGAATGAGCAGATAGAAGAGCTAGGAAAAGATTACCTATGGGTTCAAGCGTTTGAAAATAAGGGCGAGACCATGGGCTGCTCTCAGCCACACCCGCACGGTCAAATCTGGGCGAACAGCTTTCTGCCAAATGAGATTGAGCGTAAAGAGAAGCTGTTAAAAGAGTACTTCAAACAACAAGGCTCAAACCTATTAGTGGATTACGTTGAAGCAGAAATGAAAGACGGCTCCCGCACAGTGGTTGAAACCGAGCATTGGATTGCTGTGGTTCCTTACTGGGCTGCATGGCCGTTTGAAACTATGTTGCTACCTAAAACGCATATTCGCCGCATGAGTGAACTGACTGACGAGCAGCGTGATGACTTGGCACTTGCGATTAAGAAGCTGACCAGTCGCTACGACAACCTATTCCAATGTTCATTCCCTTACTCAATGGGCTGGCACTACGCGCCGTTCTTTGAAGAGGGCACCGACATCGACCATTGGCAACTGCATGCGCTTTTCTACCCGCCGCTACTGCGCAGCGCATCAGTTCGTAAGTTTATGGTGGGCTACGAAATGTTGGCAGAATCTCAGCGTGATTTAACCGCAGAGCAAGCGGCGCAGCGTCTTCGTGATTTGAGTGAGGTTCACTATAAAGAGCAGTAATAGGCTGCTTAGTAAATAACAAGCGAGATTCCAGATATCTCGTCCCTCGATTCTGGAATGACGGCAGATGAGAAGCCCAGAAGTTCGAGCTTTGGGCCTTCGAGTTTAGAAGCTTAGCAGCCGATGTTGTCATTCCCTACCGTGAGAGACGAACGAGATAGGGAATCTAAAAGAATTAAAGTGGTGCCGAGAAGGAGCCATTACCAATTGAACAAAGAGTTTAAGCAGAGAGTTTACTTATGTCTGATCTAATCCAAAACGTGAAAACATCTTTTGAGCAAGTCCTTGGTTACCAAGCGACTCATATTATTCAAGCACCAGGTCGTGTGAACCTGATCGGTGAACACACAGACTACAATGATGGCTTTGTCCTACCGTGTGCCATTAACTACCAAACCGTAGTCGCGGCGGCTAAGCGTGGCGACAACATGGTACGCGTAGTATCAGTGGACTACGGTAATGCAGTCGATGAGTTCGATTTAACTCAAGAGATCACCTTCCAACAAGACAAAATGTGGGCGAACTACATTCGTGGTGTGGTGAAGTGCTTAAAAGGTCGCGGCTTTGAATTTACAGGTGCAGACATCTCTGTAACGGGTAACGTACCTCAAGGTGCAGGTTTAAGTTCTTCTGCGGCACTTGAAGTGGTGATTGGTCAGACATTTAAGGTGCTTTACAACTTAGAGCTCACTCAAGCGGAAGTAGCATTGAACGGCCAGCAAGCAGAGAACGAGTTCGTTGGCTGTAACTGCGGCATTATGGATCAAATGATCTCGGCGGAAGGTCAAGCGAATCACGCGATGCTTTTGGATTGCCGTAGCCTAGAAACTCAAGCGGTTTCAATGCCTGAAGATATGGCGGTGGTGATCATCAATTCAAACAAGAAACGTGGTTTGGTCGACAGTGAATACAACACGCGCCGTGAGCAGTGTGAAGAAGCGGCTCGCTTGTTCGGTGTTCCAGCTTTGCGTGATGTAACGATTGAGCAGTTCAAAGCGAAAGAGTCTGAGCTGGATGAGATGGTCGCTAAGCGTGCTCGCCATGTGATTACCGAGAATGACCGAACGGTGGAAGCGGCTCAAGCTCTACGTACTCATGACATGAAACGTATGGGTGAGTTGATGGCGGAATCACATGCATCAATGCGTGATGATTTTGAAATCACAGTCAAAGAGATCGATACGCTAGTGGATATGGTTAAAGAAGTGATTGGCGACCAAGGTGGCGTACGTATGACTGGCGGTGGCTTTGGTGGTTGTATCGTGGCGTTGGTTCCGCCAACTTTAGTTGATGAAATTAAAACAACGGTAGAACAAAAATACCAAGCAGCGACCGGACTAAAAGAATCCATTTATGTGTGCCAAGCGAAAGACGGCGCTGGTCTAGTTGAAGTAATCTAACCGACAGACAAAAGGCTTATCACACAAAAAGATCATGGTAGGCCAAATGCTAATGCCTTTACCTTAAGGTAGGGGCTTTATTACTGGCAGTAGAAGGAATTTAGAATGACACAAGCGCAGAACCTGCATCAATCCATGACAGAAACTGCAGCCTATGATGGCCAACCTGCTCAGCTTGTCACACTGTCCAATGCACGCGGTATGGAAGTGACATTCATGGATATTGGCGCAACGTGGTTGAGCTGTATCTTGCCAGTAAAAGGAAATAGACGAGAAGTACTATTGGGTGTGAATTCACTGGATAACTTCGAGAAGCAAGCCAGTTATATGGGGGCGACAGTTGGTCGTTATGCTAACCGCATTGCCAATGGTCGTTTCAAGATTGATGGCAAGACTTATAAGCTGGCAACCAACCAAGCAGGGAACACCTTACATGGTGGTCCGAATGGTTTTGATAAACGTCGTTGGAATATTACTGAACAGACTGAAACATCGGTTGTGTTTAGCTTAGTTTCAGCCGATGGCGACCAAGGTTTTCCGGGGAATTTGAACGTGTCGGTTCGTTACGAAATCACCGAAGATAATCGAGTCTCTATCGATTACACAGCCAACACTGATAAACCAACCGTAGTGAACCTAACCAATCATGCCTACTTTAATCTGCTCGGTGCAGAAGCAGGGCACGATTGCTTGTCTCACATTGTGAGTATCAACGCGTCTCAGTTCTTGCCAACCAACTCTGTCGGCATTCCATTAGGCAACTTGAAATCGGTGAAATCGACCAGCTTCGACTTTACTCAGCCTATGATGATCTCAGAGCGTTTATTGGGTGATGAACAACAGAAAGCCGCTAAGGGTTACGATCACTCTTTCTTATTGGCTGACGGCTGTAAACGCACTCAATGTGCCGCGACTGTGACCTCGCCAGATGCGCTCGTCACTTTAAAAGTATTTTCAACCAAACCTGCGATGCAGTTGTACACCGGAAACTGGCTTGGTGGCACACCAAACCGAAGTGGTGGCAGCTATGAAGATTACGCAGGTTTGGCATTAGAAACCCAGTTCTTACCTGACTCTCCTAACCACCCAGAGTGGAAGCAGGACAGTTGTATTCTCCAGCCTGAACAAGAATACCACTATCGTACCTGCTACCAGTTTGAATTTTCGGGGGATTCTTCAAACTAGTACGCTCTAGCTCAAAGCGGTGATGCCATTGCTTTTGTTTATTGATGAATAGAGGGGTGTGACTTGTCATGTGTCTCTGGGGGAGATGAACCAAAGCGGCACCTAGCAATCATTTTGTCTAAATAGGAAGTGAGTGTTGGGTACTTGAGTAAGGTAAGAAAGCCCTAGCAGAAGTGATTCTGTTAGGGCTTTTTTGTTTCTTAGTGCGTTTTTTAAACGGTCGCTTAGGCTTTTTCTACCGAGTTACGGCGCACCAAAGTAGGAGAGAACATCATAGGCTCTGCCGAAGTTGTTTCCTCTTTTGCCAAGCTCAAGGCGAGTCGTGTTGCTTTCTCAGCCATCATTTGAATAGGGTAACGAATGGTCGTCAGTTTCGGGTGAACATAGCGGGCAATTAATCCATCATCAAAGCCGATGATCGACATGTTATCCGGTGCTTGAATGCCGTTCTCGTCGAGCACAGACAAGGCACCCGCGGCCATGTAGTCGTTGTAGGCCACAATACCGGTGATCGGTAGGGATTTAGTCAGCAGATTGGTCATCGCATACTCGCCGCCATCGCTGGTTGGCTGGGCGTGTTCAATATAACTTTCAGATAGCTCAATGCCGTACTCTTTCAGAGCGGCTTGGTAGCCCTCAACACGTTCATTTGCATCTTCAATGCTTGAAGAAGAGGCGATACAGGCAATGTTTTTATGGCCATGACGAATCAAATATTCAGTCGCGAGAAATGCGCCTTTCTTGTTATCAAGGAAGATGCAGCGTTCGGCAATCTCTTCGATATAGCGGTTGATCAACACTAAGCCTTTCACTTCTTTGGCGTAGCCGATCAGCTCTTCATCGGTTAGACCTTTTGAGTGAATCACAAGTGAATCGCAGCGGTTATTGATCAGCAGTTCAATGGCTTGCTTCTCTTCTTCACGGTCATGAGAGCCGTTGCCCACTAAGATGTGTTTGCCGTTTTCTCTTGCCACGTTGTCGACCGATTTAACGAGCGTGCCAAAGAAAGGATCCGAAATATCACCCACGAGTACGCCAATGGTATTGGTGCTTTGGCTTACCAGCGCGCGAGCATTGGCGTTGGGACGGTAGCCAAGCTTAGACATCGCTTTAGTTACTGACTCAATAGAGCTAGCACTCGCCTTAGGGGATTTATTGATCACTCGAGATACGGTTGCAACAGAAACACCAGCTTCCTTTGCTACATCTTTGATTGTCGCCATTTTTAACCTCATTTGATTGCTGTGCTTATTTAACACCGACAATGAGAGCAAGGCAATGAAACTCTTATTTTACTTCTATTATTGAGATCTTTACCGCTTGTAATTATTGAACTTAGTGCTAGTGTAAACATTTACATTTTACTTAATTTTAGTAAATTCTTGGTGGGTAAAAAATCAATCAATATAGGAAGTGAGAAATGGATACTATCTCTTATGGTGACTTTGCTAAGTTAGAAATGCGAGTGGGTAAGATCATCGAGGTTGTACGTCATGAAAATGCGGACAAGCTTTACATCGTGCAAGTCGATGTGGGTGAAAAGACGCTGCAAACAGTGACTAGCCTAGTGCCTTACTACACAGAAGAGGAGTTAATGGGTAAACAGGTCGTGGTGCTATGTAACTTAGCGAAAGCCAAAATGAGAGGCCACACTTCTGAATGCATGCTGCTGTGTGCAGAAACCGATGATGAATCTGAAAGTGTCTTGCTGACACCAGAGCGTGCAATGCCAGCGGGTATTCGAGTGGTTTAAGCGGTCTACTTAGTCGGTGAGCTCATTTGTTATAAGCTCATCGACCTCTATGTTCTCAAAGCTCCAAAATGACCAAAGATCCAAATTATTGCAGCTTCAACATCACCTAAGTCTTTAAAGGTTAGCCGCGCGCACTCAATATCAAACCATCAATTACACTGTGGTGGTGATCTGAAACACCTGCAAGGTTGCCATATTTAGGCTGGTGGCGGTCATTTTCTAATGGGTGGTGCCAACCTTGTGTGTGTTTGACAAAGTGCGCCGCAAAGCTTTCAGACACCTCTAAACACCCAGCTATAACGGTATCGACATAGGTTTGAACGATAGGGCTGTTCTCACAAGGCGCTTCAATCTCGTCTTTGATGTATACCCAGATCGATTGATCCGTTTTAAAGTCAGTTTGGCTCTCTATCTGCTCGGGTTTGAGTTCGATTCGGCGATAGCCACGTTCACGATGATCAAACTCAGCAAGCGCTACCTCGTCGACTTCAAGCAAAACACCATTCACTTGCCCTTCACCAAGGTTGACGATCAAAGGGGATAACACGTAACTGTCATCGATCTTACTCCAATGGCGCACTAAGCCATGAACAATCGCTGGGATTGCTTGACCTGTTTGACCTGTGAGTTGACGTGAAGATGAGTTGATCAAGCTGCCATAACCAAAAATATACATCGCGTTCCTTGTCTGTTCTTTTGTATTTGAGACTAGTCTTACTATATGTGGCGAGATGGCAAAAGTCAGTAAGTTTCTATTTACACATCTATATGTCTTTATGACTCTTTGGGTTGTGTTTTTTTGACTTGTTTATTGGCTATTGAATCTCGTGAGTGGCTGTTTTTTCTGGCTTTATCTAGTTGGCGCGTTTCATGCAACGTAATTTGCATATTGCATCGAATTTGATGCACACCAAATTTGGTTTAGGTAATACCTTGGCCGCTTATCTGAGAATCAGGAGCGAGTTTGTTAAATATCACAGATAAAAGTGTAGAAGACGCGATTCCAGCCTACCTGCGTTTAGGCTTTCGACCTTTCTTCTTTCTAGGCAGTCTCTATGCCGTGATTGCGATTGTGGCTTGGGTCATCATGTTTCAAAACGGTCAGCCTGAGGTTTTAAACGTTCCCGCACTGTGGTGGCACGTGCATGAGATGCTGTTTGGTTTTTCGATGGCGATTGTTGTCGGCTTTGTGCTCACTGCCGTGCAAACCTGGACAGGCGTCAATGGCACCAAGCATTATCGATTAGCCGCGCTAGTCGGTTTATGGTTAGCACCTCGTATTCTGTTTTGGACGCCGGCTCCGCTGTGGCTGATCTCTTCGATTGAAGCGCTGTTCTTAATCTTCGCGGCTTACGAGATCGGTTTTCGTGTAGTGCAGTCGAAAGGTTGGAAGAACTTGTTCTTCGTTCCGCTGTTTGTACTGGCGATTGTGGCGAATTTTGCGAGCTACGCGACCATTAAGGGAATGCCTCCGTTCCCATCATCAGCGGTATGGCAAGCCATGCTGTGGTGGTTTACCTTGCTGCTGTCTGTCATGGGCGGACGAGTGATCCCATTCTTCACTGCACGTCGCTTTAACTTTGAAAAAGCGCAGCCATTGGTGTGGTTGGAATGGCTTGCAAACCTGCCTTTGGTAGGACTGTTTGTGCTGAGCTTCTTCCCTCTGGCCTTTGCTCAAATGGGCAGCGGATTAATGGTTTTTGCCGGTGTTGCTCAACTGGTACGCTTCATCCGTTGGAAACCCTGGACAACCCTATCTGAACCTTTGGTGTGGTCACTGCATGCGGCTTACTTGTGTATTCCTCTAAGCTTGTTGTTACGTGGCCTGTTAGAGAACCCATTTGCCAGTCATAACATGCTGCACTTGTTCGCAATTGGTGGCTTGAGCGGTTTGATTCTGGCGATGATAACCCGAGTGACAATGGGACACACTGGTCGTGCGATTTACAAAGGACCAAGCATGGCGCTCGCATTCTCTGCAATTTTTGTGGCAGCGCTAGTACGTAGCTTAGGTGTCACCTTCTTCCCTGGTTATTTGTTTGAGATGGTGAACCTAAGCGCAGGCTTATGGACGTTGGCGTTTGGTCTGTTTATTTGGAAATTCGGCATGATGTTACTTACCCCACGAGTGGATGGTCATCCGGGGTAAACTGATTTTGGTATATTGATAAAAAGGGAAGCGTTGAGCTTCCCTTTTTTGATTGAACTACACACTTATGAACTTATTGAGTGTTCGCTATCAAGTATTGGCGTACCTGCGTAATCAGGTCTTCTTTGGCATGAGGGGAGATGAAACTCGCTTCCACCGCATTAATACTGAACTGCGCTAACTCTTGATGAGTGACAGGGTGGGCGTTGGCAACCGCTAGGAAATTATCATTCATGTAGCCACCAAAGTAAGCCGGGTCGTCGGAATTGATGGTGACACAGAGTCCTTTTCTCAGTAGTTCGACAATGTTGTGCTGCTCCATGGTATCGAAGACTTTTAGCTTGGTATTCGATAGTGGACAAACCGTCAGTGGAGTACGTTTGGCTATTAGTTGCTCCATCAGTTCTTTATCTTCAACACAGCGAACGCCATGATCAATTCGTGTAATACCTAACAAACTCAATGCATCGATAATGTTTTGCGCAGGGCCTTCTTCTCCGGCGTGTGCGACAGTCAGGAAGCCTTGGTTGAGCGCTTCTTGGAATACATGCTTAAACTTCTCGGGTGGGTTACCTTGTTCTGATGAATCTAAACCAACCGCAATGATTTTATCTTTGTAAGGCAAAGCCTGTTTGAGTGTCTCGAACGCGCTGTTTTCATCAAGGTGACGCAGAAAGCACATGATCAGTTGGCTGCTTATCCCAAGTTCATGTGCAGCTTGGTCGAGTGCTCGAGTAATGCCTGTGATAATAGTGTCGAAGGCGATACCGCGCTCAGTGTGGGTTTGCGGGTCGAAGAAAATCTCAGTGTGGACCACATTGTCTTGTTGGCACTTTAATAGGTAGGCCCAAGTGAGGTCGTAAAAGTCTTGTTCATGAATCAGTACATTGGCGCCTTGATAATAGATGTCGAGAAAAGACTGCAGGTTGTGGAATTGATAGGCATCTCGCACTTGCTCTGGGTTCTCAAAGGGGATCGATACGTTATTGCGCTTGGCCAGTTCGAACATCAGCTCTGGTTCCAATGTGCCCTCAATGTGTAAGTGCAGCTCAACCTTCGGTAAATTTTTGATGAAGCTATCCATAGCAACTCCTTAGCTATTTTAATTATGGGCGGAGTAGGGGAAGATAATTAACGCCTACCAAGCTAACGGGTTAGACGACTCATTTATCTCTGTTTGAGCATAGTTCATTTGATGGTTGCCGATGAAATGAGACTGAAATTGTTAGGGATTAGAGGCTGTTGAGTGCTTAAAAATGAGCCGCAAACGATTTGCAGCACTAGAGTGTGATCCGCTGCAAATATTTGCAGCAATATTCGTTGATTTGTGCTCTAATACCGCGCTTACCAAGGGATGGTGTTAAAAGATGCTCACTTAGATGGAGTTATCAAAGTTGACCGATCCCATAATGATCTCCCTTAGGAAAAAATAGAACATGTCTAAGAACAAAAAATTTGATATCCGCCTTACAGAAAAACGCAACGGCTGGTGTGCAGAGATTACTCGTCAAGTAACGTCTCGCAGCACAACAGTATCTAAGCGTGAGTCTGGTTTCGAAACAGAAGCGCTTGCACAAGAGTGGGCTGAGAAAGAGCTAGCATCTTTCATCGCAAACCAAGCTGAACGTAACGAGCGTAAAGCGGAGCAACGTAAAGAGCGCGATGAACTACGTCACGCTAAAGAGCTTAAAGCTGAGCAAGCACGTGAAGCACGCGCTAAAGCTCGTGCAGAAGAGCAAGAAGACGCTGAGTAATTCGGTGCACGATTAATTTATAGGTCCCTTAATTTTAAGATAAGGGAGTTATAAAAAAGCCCCAATATAGTCACCTATATTGGGGCTTTTTCGTTTGTGGAGTTCGTTGCTATTTGCTTAAGAGCGACGGTTTTGGCTTCTCGCTTTTTACATCGCTCTCTCAAGCCTTAATCAGTTGTTTAGCGCAGTTAGCCAATCATCTTCTGCTACTTCTTCAATGTAGCTTTCTACTGTTTGTCCCACTTCTTCATCGTCTTGCTTGAAGTAAGCGATGTGGAACACAGCATCACCTTCGTTCACCAAAGGTAGCGTTTGTTGGCCAATCACGATACCGCCTTTAGTCGTGATAACTTGGCTCTCTTGATGACCCAGTGGAGAACTGATGTAGGCAAGAGTTTGTCCTGCTTCAACTTGTTCGCCTAGTCTCACCATGTTACGCAAGATACCGTCTGATTCTGCACGAATCCAGCTGGTGGATTTGCTCAATACTGGTTCTGGCAGCTTCTTACGGTTCGGACGCAGCATGCCGATTTCTTTCATTACTTGGTGAATGCCAAGGTAGCCTGCACGAATCGCTAGGTGATCAAAGCGCAGTGCCTCACCACCTTCGTATGTCAGTACTGGAATCCCCAACTTTTCCGCTTCACTTCGTAGTGAACCATCACGCAGAGGTGAGTCGATGATCACTGGGGTCGCGAAGGCTTTTGCGATGCGCATGGTTTCTGGGTTCGAAAGGTTCGCACGAATTTGTGGCAAGTTCGTACGGTGAATCGCACCCGTGTGTAGATCCAGAATGAAATCACAGTGCTTAGCCACGTTCTCGAAGAAAGTGTAAGCGATACGTGATGTTAGCGATCCTTTCTCACTACCTGGGAAGCAACGGTTTAGATCGCGACGGTCTGGTAGGTAACGAGACTTATGGATGAAACCGAACACGTTAACGATAGGCACGACAATCAAGGTACCTTTCAGTTTCTTTGGATCGATAGCGTTCGTCAGCTGTCGAGCAATCTCAACACCATTTAACTCATCACCGTGAATCGCTGCGTTTACCATCAGTGTTGGACCTGCTTGGCGACCGTGAATGATTTCAATCGGGATTGAAAGTGGAGAGTGCGTGTAAAGCTGAGCTGCTTGCAGTTCAATCTCCATTCGCTGTCCTGGCTGAACAGTAGAACCAAGTAATTCGAATGGTTGATTAGGTTTTAGTCTTGCCATTTAGGTTGTTCTCAACATGGTGATAATTCGTTAACACGGAATGTAGCAATCGTTGATTTTTAGTACGAATCAATCGGTTTACGGTAACGACAAAACTTTTTTGTGGAGGCGCATCGGGAACGGTATTCCATGGATGGCGCCCTCTTTGGAATACGCTTTTTATTTGTAAGGTTTCTGACAATTTATTGATTTAACTCTGATAATTGTGTTTTTCGCACTTGCTATTATCCATCGCCATTTTCTGGCGGCCAATTTCAAATATCGAGATGAAAATGAAAAAAACAATTTCAAAAGTTGTAGCACTTGCAGTGGTATCTGTTGCTTTATCTGGCTGTGTTGGTAGCAACGCAGTAACGGGTTACCTAATGAAGTTCAACCTTAAAGCCGTTGATAACCGTTACGCACGTGGTGGCTTAAACTTACTGTTGGCACCGGCATACGGTCTAACGGTTGCAGCGGATTACCTGGTATTCAACTCACTAGAGTTCTGGACTGGTAGCAACCCACTAACGGGTGCGCCGCATATCTTTGATACTAAGGTGGATACTTACATTGATATCAACCATCAGCTAGATCCGTCTCTAACGGAAGCGCCTGTAGGTCCAATCACTAATGTAAATATGATCGAAAAAGGTCAGATGCAGCAGATTGATGAAAACACTATCCAAATGGATATCACTTACCAGTCTGGTGAGCGAGCGACACTAATCGGTGTTCGTGATGGCGAGATGGTAACGTACTTTATCGATGGTGAAGTCGTTGCACAAACGTCAATTGATGAGCTAGAGAGCTACGCAGCGTCACGCGCTTAATGTCTTAGCTGGTTGCAAAGATTAGATACAAAAACAGGTACTCATTGAGTACCTGTTTTATTTTGTCTGAATAAATGGTGTTTACTGTAAACACCATTTATTGAACAAACGTAGCTTATCGAATTAAGCTTTTTCTGGGATTGCTTCTAGTAGCGCGACCATTTGGTTCCAGAATAGCTCAACCGTATCAATCTTCACTTTCTCATCTGGAGAGTGAGGGAACTTGATAGTAGGGCCGAAAGAAACCATGTCCATGTTCGGGTAAGGTTCTTTGAATAGACCACACTCAAGGCCAGCATGGATAACCATGATGTTTGGCTTGTGACCGTAGATGCCTTCGTACATGTCGCGGAAGATGTGCATGATTTCTGAATCTGCATCTGGCTTCCAACCTGGGTAAGCGCCAGAGAACTCGATGCTCGCACCCGCAAGCTCTGCTACAGAGTGAAGCATGCTTTCAACTTGGCTACGGCCAGAGTCGATCAGAGAGCGGATTAGGCAAAGTACAGTGATTGAGTTCTCTTCTGTCGTGATAACCCCCACGTTTAGAGATGTCTCAACAACACCTTCAATCTCATCACTCATACGAATCACGCCGTTTGGCGCCGCGTTAAGTGCTGCGATGAAGCGAGCTTGGTCAGCAGCTGCAAGTGCGCCCATTTCAACTGAAGCTTCTTCGTTGAAAGTCACGATGCTGTCTTCTACTTTACCTAGCTCTGTAGAAAGTAGCTCTGTGTAGTCGTTGTATAGCGAAGCCAGTTTCTCTTGGTTTGCCGCTGGAACAGCAACGGTAACGAAACCTTCACGAGGGATCGCGTTACGAAGGCTACCACCTTTGAATTCTACGATGCGTAGGTCTAGCTCTTTCGCGTGACCAGCTAGGAAGCGAGCAAGCAGTTTGTTCGCGTTTGCACGACCTGTGTGAATATCACAACCTGAGTGGCCGCCTTTAAGACCTTTAAGCGTTAGCTTACGAGTCACGAAATCTGCTGGGATTGCAGTACGAGCAATGTCAAATGTCATTGCGCCGTCGATGCCGCCAGCACAACCCATGTACACTTCGCCTTCTTGCTCTGAATCGGTGTTAAGAAGGATGTCGCCTTCTAACCAACCCGCTTCAAGACCGAATGCACCTGTCATACCTGCTTCTTCGTCTACAGTTAGCAGAACTTCGATTGGGCCGTGCTTGATTTCGTTTGATGCAAGAACCGCTAAGCATGATGCCATACCCATGCCGTTATCTGCGCCAAGCGTTGTGCCTTTTGCAGTAACCCACTCACCGTCGATGTACGGTTGGATTGGGTCTTTAGTGAAGTCATGAACCGTATCTTCGTTCTTTTGTGGAACCATATCGATGTGAGCTTGTAGCACAACACCTTTTTTGTTTTCCATGCCCGGCGTCGCAGGCTTTTTGATGAATACGTTGCCCGTTGGATCACGGCGTACATCTAGCCCTTGCTCTGTTGCCCAAGCAATAATGTATTGAGCAAGCTCTTCTTCATGCTTAGAAGGGTGTGGGATTGAGCAAATCTTATCGAAGAACTGCCAAATAGGGGCAGGGGATAATTTACTGATCTCAGAATGGAATTCAGACACGGATGACTCCTTTTTTATTTGATAACCATATATTTAGGCTTTCTATGGGTATAAACATAGAGCAAAAACCTAAAATATAGGTCTGTTTTGATGCCGACAGCATACCATTAGAGTGTTTTGACGAGTAGCGCTTCTAAACCTGAAATGCTTCAAATTTTGAACGCCATCTTGTTCATTTGATCTTGTATAAGTGCTCTGATGCTTATAAAAGATGCAAGCAAACGTTTGTTTAAGTCTATTTTGTAATTTTATTACGAAATTAAGTTTGCAAAATAACCCGTATTGGTCAAAAGTGTGACCTGAAGCAAAAAATACTTGTAATCTTTTTTCTTTAAGGTATATTTGTAACCAACTTCTGAAGTGAAGAGTAAATGCTCAAAGGATGAGTCCGTTTATCGCCTCCAAGGAACCGAGAAATCAAATTCGTTTTTTATTGATTTATTAAGGTGATAGTTATGAAAGGTTTACCATCTGCAATGTTCTGGCTTAACAACTCTGTTTACACTAGCAACTTTGCATACCCTACAAGTTTCGGTTACTAATACCGTAAGCATGTAACTCGAACAGTTTTGTTCACCCCTATATATTGGAATTCTCTAACAACCCTCTTGGTTGACAGATTCTACCGCCACTCAGTTTTGAGTGGCGTTTTTTTTGCCTGCTACTTTATCCCCAGCTGTGATTCGTCATCTATCTACGACTATGCTCGGTTGTTTTTTAAACAGCAAAATATCAATTTGAGCCTTATTACCGATTCTGTTGAAAATCGGATAAATATTGTGGGTTTGAATTGGCAAATTTAGCGCCAGATTCTTAATGAAAATAACTGATAGTTGAAAAAGTAATCAAATAAATACGACCGTTAAATTGTTTTTAGTCTATTGTTTTTAATGTGTATTTTTCTTTTTTGATATGATTTTTAATCGCTTGGTTTCATACGTCATTCTGATAAATATTATTTAGAGCCTTAATTCTATCTGGAATTTGTTATTTGATAACTTTATAATCCACAGCCAATCGATTACGCAACCGTTTACTTTTTACCCTTATAGGATTCGATAATGTTCGAAAAGCTATTCAAACTCAGTGAAAACGGCACCAATGTGCGCACTGAAATCATCGCAGGTCTAACAACCTTCCTAACAATGGCTTACATCATTTTTGTAAACCCAATGATCCTAGCTGATGCTGGTATGGACCACGGCGCTGTATTTGTAGCAACCTGTTTAGCGGCTGCTATTGGCTGTTTCATCATGGGCTTTGTTGCTAACTACCCAATTGCTCAAGCTCCCGGTATGGGGTTGAATGCCTTCTTTACCTACGCGGTTGTGATGGGCATGGGTTACACCTGGCAAGTTGCTCTAGCGGCAGTGTTTGTTTCGGGTGTGATCTTCATCTTCTTGAGTATCTTTAAGATCCGTGAATGGATTATCAACTCGATTCCTATGTCTTTGCGTGTAGGTATCTCTGCGGGTATCGGTCTTTTCCTAGCGTTTATCGCACTTAGCAATGCTGGCATCGTGGTTTCTAACCCTGCAACTAAAGTATCTCTTGGCGACATTACTGCTATTGCTCCTATCCTTGGTGCTCTTGGTTTCTTCCTTACTATTGCCCTTGTACACCGTGGTGTGAAAGGTGCAGTAATGATTGCAATTCTAGCTATTACAGCTCTTGGCATTATCATTGGTGACGTTCAGTACGGCGGTATCATGTCTACACCACCAAGCCTTGCTCCGACTTTCATGCAGCTTGATTTCTCTGCAGTATTTGAAATCGGTATGATCTCTGTTGTATTTGCTTTCCTATTCGTCGACTTATTCGATACAGCGGGTACGCTAGTGGGTGTTGCTACAAAAGCGAACCTAATTAAAGAAGATGGCAAACTACCTCGCCTGAACAAAGCACTGCTTGCTGATTCAACAGCAACGTCTATCGGTGCTCTTCTAGGTACATCGAACACGACTTCATATGTAGAGAGTGTTTCTGGTGTTGCTGAAGGTGGTCGTACTGGTCTAACGGCTGTTGTCGTGGGCGTACTTTTCCTTCTTGCTCTTTTCTTCTCACCACTTGCAGGTATGATTCCGGCGTACGCAACATCAGGCGCACTTTTCTATGTAGCAATTCTGATGATGTCAGGCCTAGTTGGCATTGATTGGCGTGATCTTACGGAAGCAGCACCAGTCGTGGTAACATGTCTACTTATGCCGCTGACGTACTCTATTGCTGAGGGTATCTCACTAGGTTTCATCGCTTACGCTGCAATTAAGCTGCTAAGTGGTAAAGGTCGCGACGTTTCACCTGCTGTGTGGATCATGTCGGTAATCTTTATTCTTAAATACATTTTCGCTTAATCGTCTAGATTTCTGCTTAAACGCTGAAGAGGCTATGTTTGGCATAGCCTCTAATAACATGAAAAATTATTAGGTTTTATACTATGAGCAACAAATTCGTTATCACTTGGGACAACATGCAGACTTACTGCCGTCAACTAGCAGAAAAGCAAATGCCAGCAGAGCAGTGGAAAGGTATCTGGGCTGTAAGCCGTGGTGGTTTGGTTCCTGGTGCAATCTTGGCTCGTGAACTGGGTATTCGTCACGTAGATACGATTTGTATTTCTAGCTACGACCACGATCACCAACGTGATATGACTGTCGTTAAAGCACCTGAAGGTGACGGCGAAGGTTTCCTAATCGTTGAAGATCTTGTTGATAGTGGTGACACTGCACGTAAGCTTCGCGAAATGTACCCTAAAGCTAAACTGATCGCGGTATGTGCTAAGCCTTCTGGCGCGCACCTACTAGACGAGTACATTGTTGATATCGCTCAAGACACGTGGATTGAGCAACCTTGGGATACTAGCCTAAGCTACGTTGAGCCAGTAAATCGCAAGTCAAAATAAGCGTAAACTTAGTTTTTTGAGAAATGACCCTTTATAGGGTCATTTTTTTTTATATTATTAGTGAAAATCATTTCTTATTAAGTATCCCAATGTCTGAACCAGAAGAAACGAGCTCGAACCTTTCGGAAACCTTGTTTGTAAAGCACAAGCAGGCCAAAGAGACCTCAATGCTGACACAATACATGCCAAGCTCTGAAGCGTTATTGGATGAGAAGCGTGAACAGCAAAACTCATCATGGTACCGAAACCTAAGGCGTCTTCAGTGGGTATGGCAAGGCGTGAATCCTATTGAGCAAGAAGCCGTACTGGCTCGAATCGCGTCGTCAGACAACTCTCGTACTACCGATGAGTGGCTAGACACAGTGATGGGGTACCGCAGTGGTAACTGGGCCTATGAGTGGACCAAGTTGGGCATGTTGCATCAGAACCGCTCCAATGAAAAAAGCGGTGAAGAGGTGGCTGAAGAGCTGTTCTCGGCCTCTTTATGTTTTAGTATTGCAGGCTACCCGCATCTAAAAAATGACAATCTGGCAGCTCAGGCCCAAGTGTTAGCAAACGCAGCCTATTCTGAAGCGATTAAGCACACTAAGCTGATTGTTAAGCAGATTGAGGTGCCGTATCAGAACAAGAAAATCAAAGCCAACCTACACCTAGCGAAAACCGACAAGCCTCAACCTGTTGTAATCGTGAGTGCTGGTTTAGATAGCTTACAAACGGACATGTGGCGTTTGTTTAGGGATTATCTGGCGCCAAAGAACATTGCGATGCTTACCGTAGATATGCCATCGATAGGTCACAGCTCTCATTGGCCGTTAACCGAAGATTCTTCGTGCCTGCACCAAGCGGTATTGAACGAGCTGCCAAATATCCCATGGGTTGATCATCATAAAGTGGGCTTGTTTGGTTTCCGTTTTGGCGGCAATGCGATGGTGAGGCTGTCGTTTATCGAGCAACAGAAGATCAAAGCGTGTATCTCTCTTGGTGCGCCAATTCACGATATTTTTGTGCATGCCGATAAACTAAAGCAGATGCCGAAGATGCATTTGGATGTACTGGCTTCTCGTTTAGGTAAAGGTGCTGTTGATATCAATAGTCTCTCTGGTCAGTTGATGGCGTGGTCTTTGAAGGTCCAAGGTCTGTTGGCGAACAGTAAAACCAGCGTTCCTATCTTAGCGTTAGCCTTAGAAGGGGATCCTGTGTCACCGCCAATGGATAATCGACTGGTTGCTATTTACAGTGATTACGGCAAGGCAAAGAAAATCAAATCGAAATCAATTACACAAGGTTATGAGCAATCCCTCGAATTAGCGATAAAGTGGCTTGAGGATGAATTATTTAGATGACATTTCTCCTAAATTAGTTAAGCATGAAAAGTGTACAGATTAAGTACCTGATACTCAGAGAAAATTTATAAAGTCCAACTGCATGTTTTCAACGTATTGCAGTCTGAGTAACGTCATTCTTAACATTGAAAATGGAGATTCAATATGTCAGAAGTGACACAAGAACCAACGCATTATCGCTTGTTAAATGTATTAAAGGCCATTGGGCCATACTTGAGGGAGCCGCAATCAGAAGAAGGCCACTATATTTTTGATTGCTTGTCAGTGTGTGTTAACGATAAAAAATCACCAGAAGAGCGTGAGTTCTGGGGCTGGTGGATGGAGTTGGACAAGTCGGAAGAGGGGTATTCGGCGAAGTACAACATTGGTAAATACAACATCGAAGGCAAGTGGGATTCATTACCTCTGCCTAAAAAGGCAGTTTCTGAGGTCACTAGAACTCAGGAAGCCTTCCACCAAAAACTGGTTGATGAACTTCAAAGTAAGTTTGAAATCAGCATCCAATTGGACGAAGAGTCTGTCGAATTCGTCTGATTTTAAAGGTTACTCTTCTATATAAAGTAAAAAGGTGCGATTTCGCACCTTTTCTGCTTGTGAATTCCCCTGTTGATTGCTAAAACATCACCTCTTATTTGTTTTATCCATAAAAGACTTCATGACAACAAATCATCAAAGCGGGACAACAGCGCAGCGTAAAACTGTCGTTGTTAAACTGGGTACCAGTGTCTTAACTGGTGGAACATTGGCATTAGACCGTGCTCATATGGTTGAGCTGGTTCGTCAATGTGCTGAATTAAAAAAACAAGGCCACTCTGTGGTTATGGTTTCGTCTGGCGCAATTGCAGCAGGACGTGAGCACCTTGGTTACCCCGCACTTCCCAACTCAATGGCGAGCAAACAGTTGCTTGCTGCAGTTGGGCAAAGTCAGTTGATTCAAGTTTGGGAGTCTTTATTCGCTATCTACGGCCTTAAGATTGGCCAGATGCTACTGACTCGTGCTGATCTCGATGACCGCGAGCGTTTTCTGAATGCTCGTGACACGATCAACGCACTCGTTGAACACGATATTATTCCTGTCGTGAATGAAAACGATGCAGTCGCGACCAACGAAATCAAAGTGGGCGACAACGATAACTTGTCGGCATTGGTTGGTATTTTATGTGGCGCTGATAAGCTTTTGCTACTGACAGACCAAAAAGGTCTATTTACTGCAGACCCTCGCAAAGATCCAAATGCAGAGCTCATCAAAGAAGTAAAAACCATTGATGACACGCTGCGTAAGATTGCAGGTGGCAGTGGTACTACGCTAGGTACAGGTGGCATGGCGACAAAACTGCAGGCGGCGGACATTGCTCGTCGTGCAGGTATTGAAGTTATCATTGCAGCAGGTAGCGCCGAAAATGTGGTTTTTGACTCTTTGAGTGACAATCCTCAAGGCACACGTTTCTTACCGTTAGCCGAGGCGCTTGAAAACCGTAAGCGTTGGATTTTAGCGGGCCCAGCTTCTGCAGGTGACATCGTGGTTGACGATGGTGCGGTGAATGCCGTTAACACCAAAGGTAGCAGCTTGTTGGCAAAAGGGGTGGTTCGAGTTAAAGGCGAGTTCTCTCGTGGTGAAGTCACCCAAGTTACAGACAGCAAAGGCAAAGTAGTCGCGCGTGGTATCGCTAGCTACTCAAGCCAAGACCTTGCAAAAATAGCAGGCAAGCACAGTAAAGATATTGGCGATATCCTTGGTTACGATTACGGGTCAGAAGTCATTCATCGTGACGACCTTGTTGTTATCCAAGAATAGTTCGAGATGACAAGGCGACGAACGGCGTATCTGGCTTTTGCACTAGATGCACCTAGTACTCATCGCCTTTTTCATCTAAAGGCAGACAGAATTTAGGGAGAGTTAAACGTGGATTTAACTAACATGGGTATCGCAGCAAAAGAAGCTGCTTTTCACCTAGCGACCGCATCAACGGCGCAAAAGAACAAGGCATTGGCGATCATCGCTGATGAGTTAGAAGCAAATGCAGCCGCTATCCTAGAAGCGAACGCAAAAGACATCGCTCTGGGCCGCGAAGCAGGTCTAACGGACGCACTGCTTGATCGTCTACTTCTGAATGAAGAACGCTTATCGGGCATCGCGAACGACGTTCGTAACGTCATTAGCCTAAACGATCCTGTGGGCAGCGAAATCGACAGCAAAGTACTGGAAAACGGTATGTCACTGTCTCGCCGTCGTGTACCTCTTGGTGTGGTTGGTGTTATCTATGAAGCACGTCCGAACGTAACTATTGATATTGCGGCACTGTGTCTGAAAACAGGTAACGCAAGCATTTTGCGTGGTGGTAAAGAGACGTTCTTCTCGAACATGGAGCTGGTAAAAGTTATCCAGTCTGCATTAGAGAAAGCGGAGCTCCCGGCTGCTTCTGTTCAGTATATTGAAAAGCCAGATCGTGAACTTGTTTCTCAGCTGCTTAAGCTAGATGACTACGTAGATATGATCATCCCTCGCGGTGGCGCTGGCCTGCACAAGATGTGTAAAGAGAACAGCACTATCCCGGTAATCATCGGTGGTTTCGGTATCAGCCATATTTTCGTTGATGAAAGCGCGGATCTTGAGAAGTCTGTCGATGTGGTTGAAAACTCGAAAGTACAACGCCCATCAGCATGTAACTCACTAGATACCTTGCTTGTTCATGAAGCGGTTGCTGAGGAGTTCCTTGGTAAGCTTAAAACTCGCCTAGCGGATAAAGTAACATTAGTGGCAGACTCAAGTGCGAAGGTGCTTCTTGCTGATTTCGCTGACGTGCGTGATGCAGGTGAGGGTGACTTTGACACCGAATGGCTAAGCTACACACTAGGCGTAAAAGTGGTTGCGGATGTTGCGGAAGCGATTGACCACATGCGCGTACATAACGCGAGCCATTCAGATGCGATCATGACTAATAGTTTAGAAAGCTCTGAGCGTTTCATTAACTCGGTAGGCTCTGCAGCAGTGTATGTTAATGCATCAACTCGCTTTACTGATGGCGCACAGTTTGGTCTAGGCGCAGAAGTAGCAGTCTCTACTCAGAAACTGCACGCTCGTGGTCCTATGGGCTTAGAAGAACTGACCAGCTATAAGTGGGTGGGCAAAGCGAATTATCTTGTTCGCGGTTAACGTTTCTCGTTAGCTTTACTCTGCAGCTCATTTTAAAAATTGCTATCGCGTAGCAATAATCAATGAATCAGCACACAAAAGGGCCTTAATTGGCCCTTTTTCTTTCCTAACGTTTGGCAATTCCGTTACACTGACAATCAATTATTTGGAGGTGATATGCATTGTCCTTTTTGTTCAGAGAACGACACTAAAGTAATCGATTCAAGACTGGTTGCTGATGGCCATCAGGTTCGTCGTCGCCGTCAATGCCTTGCATGTAGCGAGCGTTTCACTACGTTTGAATCGGCAGAACTCGTGATGCCGAAAGTCATTAAGTCGAATGGAAATCGCGAACCGTTTAATGAAGATAAGATGGTCGGCGGTGTGCAACGTGCTCTGGAAAAACGCCCTGTGAGTGCTGATGCGATCGAACTTGCTATCAGTAATATTAAGTCACAACTCCGTGCAACAGGTGAGCGTGAAGTTCCAAGCGAAATGATTGGCAACCTAGTCATGAGCCAATTAAAAGAATTAGACAAAGTCGCGTACATCCGTTTTGCTTCTGTTTACCGCAGCTTTGAAGACATTCGAGAGTTTGGCGAAGAAATCGCTAAATTAGAGGATTAATCCCTCAGTCATGTCTAACTTTTCTCCCCTAGATTTTCAAATGATGTCGCGCGCTATCCATTTAGCGAAGCGCGGCATTTATACCACGGCGCCAAATCCAAATGTCGGTTGTGTGATTGTACAAACCGATGGACAAATTGTTGGTGAAGGCTTTCACGCCAAAGCGGGTGAACCTCACGCTGAAGTACATGCCATGCGAATGGCGGGTGATAAGGCAAAAGGTGCGACGGTTTATGTCACACTAGAGCCTTGTTCTCATTATGGCCGAACACCACCGTGTGCCGAGGGCTTGATTAAAGCTCAAGTGGCTAAAGTCATTTGCGCGATGCAGGATCCAAATCCGAAAGTCGCTGGCCGCGGCATCAAAATGCTGCGTGATGCGGGCATTGAGGTTGAAATCGGTTTACTGGAGCAAGATGCTTTAGACTTGAACCCTGCATTTATTAAACGCATGCAAACAGGCATGCCTTTTGTTCAGCTTAAGATGGCAGCTAGCCTCGATGGGCAAACGGCACTAGCAAATGGTCAGAGCCAATGGATCACATCGCCAGCAGCGCGTCGTGATGTTCAAAATTATCGAGCAAAGGCGGGCGCAGTATTATCAACCAGCCAAACGGTGATTGATGATAACGCTTCACTGAATGTTCGCTGGGCTGAATTGCCAAGTAGCGCACAAGCTCATTACGCTGAAGCTGACGTGCGTCAGCCTGTTCGTGTGATTCTTGATCGTCAAAACCAACTGCGCCCTGAGCTCAAGTTATACCAATCGCCAACACCAGTATTAAGAGTCGCAGAGGCGTCTGCTGATATTGAGGTCGGTACGACTGATACAGGTCAGTTAGATTTACACGATTTGATGCGCCAATTACCTGCCAATCATATCGACCATATTTGGGTCGAAGCGGGTGCAACATTGGCAAAAAGCTTGATTGAAGCACAGCTGGTGGATGAGCTAATCCTCTATTTAGCTCCTAAACTTATGGGCAGTGACGGAAGAGGTTTGATGGGCGCGTTAGGGCTCACTTCGATGTCTGATGTTATTGACCTAGAAATTAAAGATGTTCGACAGGTTGGTGTGGATATTCGCATCGTGGCTAAACCAATCTCGAAATAGTCACTCCAACTACATACATGTCGTTGACAACAAAAAGAGTTTTAAAATGTTTACAGGAATTGTAGAAGCCGTAGGTACATTGAGTGCAATCACTCCCCGCGGAGAAGACATTACCGTAACGGTTAACGTGGGTAAGCTTGATATGGCCGACGTTCAGTTAGGCGATAGCATCGCAACCAACGGTGTGTGTTTGACGGTCGTGGAATTTAACGACCACAGCTACAGTGCTGATTTGTCACTTGAGACCCTGAAAAAAACGGGCTTTGTTGATTACCAAGCGGGTGACAAGGTGAACCTAGAGAAAGCGATGCTCCCGACGACACGTTTCGGTGGTCATATCGTATCGGGTCACGTAGATGGTGTAGGCGAGATTGTTGAGCGCAACCAAGTAGGCCGTGCGATTGAGTTCTGGGTCGAAATGCCCGCTGAAATCTCAAAGTACGTTGCTCAAAAAGGCTCGATTACCGTCGATGGCATTAGTCTTACTGTGAACGATTTACGTAAGAATGCATTTAAGCTGACGATTGTTCCTCATACCTCTTCAGAAACCACCATCGATCAATTTCATGTTGGTCGTAAAGTGAATCTAGAAGTGGATGTGTTAGCGCGCTACATGGAGCGCCTACTCCAAGGTCAGCAACAAGAGTCTGAACCTGAATCTCGATTGACGATGGAATTCTTACAACAGAATGGTTTTGCCTAATCGGTGATATGAAGTGCGCTGAGCGTCACTTTGTAGAGCGAAGCAATATCATCAGGTTTAAATAGTGTCGGTTCTAGGAAGCAGAACCATTTCAAAGGATATAGAACAATGCCAATTAGTACTCCTCAAGAAATTATTGAAGACATTCGCCTAGGAAAAATGGTTATCCTGATGGATGATGAAGATCGCGAAAATGAAGGCGATCTGATCATGGCAGCAGAACATGTGACGCCAGAAGCGATTAACTTCATGGCGATGTACGGCCGTGGTTTAATCTGCCTAACCTTGACTAAAGAGCGTTCAAGCCGCATGGGTCTTGCGCCTATGGTTCAAGACAACAACGCACAGTACACCACTAACTTTACCGTTTCGATTGAAGCTGCTGAGGGTGTAACTACAGGTATTTCTGCGTCTGACCGCGCTGTGACGGTTCAAGCAGCTGTTGCGAAAGATGCAAAAGCGGCTGACCTTGTTCAACCTGGTCACATCTTCCCGCTAACAGCACAAGAGGGTGGTGTTCTAACTCGCGCCGGTCACACTGAAGCGGGTTGTGATTTAGCACGTTTAGCGGGTTGTGAGCCTGCATCGGTTATCGTTGAGATCCTAAATGATGACGGCACCATGGCTCGTCGCCCTGATCTTGAAGTGTTTGCTGAAAAGCACGACATCAAGCTAGGCACGATTGCCGACTTGATCGAATACCGTAACAACACAGAAACCACGATTGAGCGCGTTGCACAGTGTCACCTACCGACTGAGTTCGGTGACTTTGAACTCGTGACTTACCGTGACACTATCGACAACCAAATCCACTATGCAATGCAAAAAGGTGACCTAACGGGTAAAGCTCCACTGGTTCGTGTTCACCTACATGATACCTTCACCGATCTGCTTCATTCTGATCGTGGTACTGAGCGTAGCTGGTCGCTAGATAAGGCGATGAAGCGCATTGGCGACGAAGGTGGTGTGTTGGTTATTCTAGGCAACGAAGAGTCGTCTGATTCTTTGATTCACAAAGTGAAGACATTCGAAGCTCAAGATAAGAACGAGCAACCAACTATGGCTAAGAAGCAAGGTACTTCTCGTCGCGTTGGTGTCGGCTCTCAAATTCTACAAGACCTAGGCGTTCATGATATGCGCCTATTGTCTTCAAGCACTAAGCGTTACCATGCTCTTGGTGGTTTTGGTCTTAACGTTGTTGAATACGTTTGTGAGTAACCACTTACATACTAGTTTATAGCAACATATTTTATGATGATTTGAGCGGCTCTTTTGGTTCGAAATCGGACAAAAAGAGCCCAGTCGCTGAGCCTGACTTTTATCGTATCAAGCGTTGGCGCTTAGCGACCTGTTGCTCCTACATGGTTAGGAGCGAGGCTTGGCTATCATCTTTACATCTCCGGTGTCTGTTCTTCTAAATTAGCATTAGATATTGCTCACAGTTTTATGCTAGAATCCGGCGATTCTCACTTGATGAAAATAGTTAAAGGAAGGCTTATGAAAGTGATCGAGGGTGGCTTCCCAGCGCCAAATGCAAAAATTGCTATCGTTATTGCTCGTTTCAACAGTTTTATTAACGAAAGTTTACTTTCTGGTGCAATCGATACTTTAAAACGTCATGGACAAGTAAGCGAAGACAACATCACTGTTGTTCGTTGTCCTGGTGCAGTAGAACTTCCACTTGTAGCGCAACGCGTTGCAAAAACAGGTAAGTTCGACGCGATTGTATCTCTTGGTACAGTAATTCGTGGCGGTACGCCTCATTTTGACTATGTTTGTAGTGAATGTAATAAAGGTTTGGCGCAAGTGTCTCTGGAATACTCTCTTCCAGTTGCATTCGGCGTACTAACTGTTGATACGATCGATCAAGCTATTGAACGCGCAGGAACCAAGGCTGGTAATAAAGGTGCAGAAGCTGCACTAAGCGCACTTGAGATGATCAACGTTCTTTCTGAAATCGATTCCTAATGGGGGCCAGTGTGAAACCAGCCGCACGTCGTAACGCACGTCAATTTGCTCTACAAGCAATTTATTCTTGGCAAATTACTAAAGAAAATATTGCTACCGTTGAAGAACAGTTCTTATCTGGTGGTAAGTATGATGAAGAAGAACATCATGCTGCAGAACCTGCACTTGCTATGCCAGAAACAGACGTTGCATACTTCCGCGACCTACTAACTGGTGTTGCTCTTAGTCACATGGAACTTGATAGCAAGCTTCGTCCATTCGTATCTCGCCCGATGCAAGATCTGGACTTAATGGAACTTGCTCTTCTACGTTTAGCTATGTACGAGATGACTCGTCGCGAAGATGTACCATACAAAGTGGTTATCAACGAAGCTATCGAGCTTGCGAAAGTATTCGCAGCAGAAGACAGCCATAAGTTTGTGAATGGTGTGCTTGATAAAGCAGCGCCACACGTACGTAAGAAGTAATCTCTACGTATATTGAATCTAAAGGTCAGCTTTCATGCTGGCCTTTTTTGTTAGTAAATTCCAAAGATAGGGCATGTGATGTCTGGTGAATTCAACCTAATCGATAAATATTTCGTAAACCGACAGCCTCAACGTAAAGACGTGCACCTCGCCGCTGGTGATGATTGCGCTTTGGTTAAAGCGCCAAGTAATGTTGAGATCGCGATCAGCACCGATACCTTAGTGGCGGGTACTCACTTCTTAGCAGAAGCAAACCCAGCTTGGGTCGCACACAAAGCATTGGCTTCAAACATCAGTGATCTGGCTGCGATGGGGGCAACGCCGGCGTGGGTCTCTTTTGCCTTAACCATGCCTGAAGTAGATGAAGCTTGGTTAGCGCCGTTCTGCGACTCTTTTTTCAAACTGGCAGACTACTTTGGTATTCAGTTAATTGGTGGTGACACTACAAAGGGGCCGCTGAGCCTAACATTGACGGTACAAGGCTTTGTGCCAGAAGGGAAAGCCCTACGTAGAGATGGCGCGAAAGTCGGGGATTGGATTTACGTGACAGGTAATTTAGGCGATAGCAAGGCAGGTCTAGAGGTTCTATTAGATCCTACAACAAACCAAGCTAAGCCGTATGCGAAAGAGCTTGAAGAGAGACACTACATTAGCTCTCCACGAGTGTTAGCGGGCCAAGCGCTTGTCAATCTTGCTTCGTCGGCTATTGATATCTCAGATGGTGTTATTGCAGATCTCAAACACATTCTTAAGCGCTCAGAGGTGGGTGCAAGTATTGATGTGAGTACTTTACCTATCTCACCTGAATTACGTCAGTTTGCCCCTGATATCGCGTCGGCGCAGCAGTATGCGCTGACCAGTGGGGAAGAGTATGAGCTTTGCTTTACCGTCCCTGAAGAAAACAAAGGCTCTCTTGAAAGTGCTTTGTCACACACTGGAACAAAAGTCACCTGTATTGGTCAAATAAGACCTGTAGAATACTTTGAACTACACAATAATGGTGAACCGCTGAGCTGGAGCTTAACCGGTTACGATCACTTTAAGGTTAATTGATGACAAACCCACTATCTGCAATCTCTCTTAAAAACCCTTGGCACTTTCTAGCAACGGGTTTTGGCAGTGGCTTATCGCCTATTATTCCTGGAACCATGGGTACACTCGCCTCGATTCCTCTGTACCTATTATTGGTTCAATTGCCGTTCCCGGCTTATGTCGCGGTGGTAGTGATAAGCTGCATTATTGGTATCAAAATCTGCCAAGTGACCTCAGATGACATGGGCGTACATGACCACGGCTCTATCGTATGGGATGAGTTTGCGGGCTTTTGGATCACCATGAGCCTAGTGCCAATGTTGAGCATTCCTGCCGATGATTGGAAATGGTTGTTGACGGGCTTTGTTCTATTCCGCTTCTTCGACATGGTAAAACCGTGGCCAATTGGCTGGTTGGATGCTCGAATTCATGGCGGTTTGGGTATCATGATTGATGATATTGTGGCAGGTATTATGGCGGCGATTTCTCTGTATGCTGTGGCCCATTTCGCAGGTTGGCTAGTTTAATTAAAGATAAGATAAAACAAGGAATTACAATGTCTAAGAAGGTTTACTGCATCGCTCAATTTCAACCGAAAGAAGGCAAGTTGAACGAACTTTTTGAGGTTTTAAAAGCACTAGAGCCAAACACTCTGCGTGAAGATGGTTGTATTCAATACACAGTAACTCGTCACATCCAGAGCCCGTTTGCTGAAGGTCAGAGCTTCCAGATTGCTTTCAACGAAATTTGGGCAGATAACGAAGCATTTGAAGCACATTGTCAACGTCGTGAAATTCAACAGTTCTTTCAAGAGCAGTGTGTTGATGAAACAGGCTTAGTTGAGAACTTTAATGTTGCTATCTACTCTGATGAACCAGAGAATTACGACGCACCTGTTCTTAAGCCGTGCTGCTAATTTGCTGTAACAACTGACTTAAACAATGGCTAGCTAATGAGTTAGCGAATACTAAAAAGGTTGACCCTAGGGCCAACCTTTTTTTGTCTTGTTGCTTATGCAGTTCGCTACTGAAAGCTATTTAGCAAGGTACTCAGAGATAGACTTCTCAATACCTTTCGCGTCTAAGCCTAGCTCTTCATGCAGTTCACCTTGAGTGCCTTGAGCAATGAACTTGTCTGGTAGGCCAAGGTTCAGTACTGGCATTAGCAATTTCTCTTGCATCAAGAATTCAATCACACCTGCACCTGCACCACCGGCAATCGCATTCTCTTCGATAGTCACCAGTACATCGTGGTCAGCGGCAAGTTGTTTGATTAGAGCTTCATCTAGCGGCTTAACAAAGCGCATGTCTGCAACGGTCGCATCCATTGCATCAGCGGTTTGAAGTGCATTTTCTAGGAAAGTACCAAAGCTTAGGATAGCAACCTTAGCGCCATCTTTTGCTTTTGAGTTTTCACGAACGATACGGCCTTTACCAATCTCAAGTGCAGTAAACTCACTTTGAATCTCTGTGCCCATGCCATTACCACGAGGGTATCGAACCGCACTTGGTCCATTGTGCTGGTGGCCAGTGTAAAGCATTTGGCGACATTCGTTTTCGTCGCTTGGTGCCATGATCACCATGTTTGGAATGCAGCGCATGAAGCTTAAGTCGAACGCACCTTGGTGTGTTTGACCGTCGGCACCCACAAGACCTGCACGGTCAATCGCGAACATAACCGGTAGATCCATGATAGCCACATCGTGGATCAGTTGATCGTAGCCACGTTGTAGGAATGTCGAGTAGATAGCGACAATCGGCTTATCACCCGCAATCGCCATACCGGTTGCCAGCGTTACTGCGTGCTGCTCAGCAATGGCAACATCGAAGTATTGTTCTGGGTACTCTTTCGAGAAACGCACCATGCCTGATCCTTCACGCATTGCTGGCGTGATAGCCATCAGCTTAGGATCTTGCGCAGCCATATCACATAAGAAGTCACCAAAAATCTTAGAGAACGTTGGCTTAGAGCTGGTGCTCTTAGGCAGGCTTGAGTGTGCAGGATCGAATTTAGGTACGCCGTGGTAGCCAATTGGATCTTTCTCTGCTGGCTCGTAGCCTTTACCTTTCTTGGTCATGATATGCAGGAACTGAGGACCTTTTAGGTCTCTCATGTTCTTAAGCGTTTTAATCAGCTCGTTTACATCGTGGCCGTCTACTGGGCCAATGTAATTAAAGCCTAGCTCTTCAAACATGGTGCCAGGAACAACCATGCCTTTAAGATGTTCTTCTGTACGACGAACTAGCTCTTTAATCGGTGGAACACCAGATAGCACTTTCTTGCCGCCCTCACGAATAGACGTGTAAAGACTGCCAGAAAGAACTTGAGCTAGGTGGTTGTTCAGCGCGCCTACGTTTTCAGAAATCGACATCTCGTTATCGTTAAGGATAACCAGCATGTCATTGTGAACATCGCCCGCGTGATTCATGGCTTCAAATGCCATACCGGCAGTAATAGCACCGTCACCAATCACACTCACAACTTTACGGTTCTTGCCTTCTTTCTTCGCGCTGATCGCCATACCGAGTGCAGCACTGATCGATGTTGAAGAGTGACCAACAGAAAGGGTGTCGTACTCGCTCTCTTCACGCCATGGGAATGGGTGTAGTCCATCTTTTTGACGGATAGTCGACAAACGGTCGCGACGACCAGTAAGAATTTTGTGCGGGTATGCTTGGTGGCCAACATCCCAAACCAACTGGTCAAAAGGCGTGTTGTACACATAATGCAGAGCTACAGTGAGCTCTACCGTACCTAGACCTGACGCTAAGTGGCCACTTGATTGGCTCACTGAGTTAAGAAGATAGGTGCGTAATTCATCACAAAGCTGTGTTAGCGTCTCTTTCGGGAGAAGACGCAAATCCTCTGGCTTATCAGCCAAAGCAAGAGTTGGGTACTTTGATATATCAAGAGTCATAGGTAATGCGCGCTTATTGTCTTAGTTCTTGCGCTCGATGACGTATCGGGCGAACTCTTCGAGTAACTGGGTATTGTATGGGATTGCAGCCAAAGCTTGAAGCGCTTCCTGCAGTAGAGATTGCGCTTTTTCTTGAGCGCCCTCTAAACCTAGCAAAGAAGGGTAGGTGCTTTTGTTCAAACCTTGGTCAGAACCCTGTGGTTTACCCAAAGTTTCGGTGTCGCCAATGATATCTAAGATATCGTCTTGAACTTGGAAGGCTAACCCGATGGCATCTGCGTATTTATCTAATTGAGGGAGCACCTCAAACGCTTTTTCACCTGCAGCCAGTGCACCTAAACGGATGGCACTTTTCATAAGAGCGCCCGTTTTATTGCGGTGAACTTCTTCCAGTTCTTCTAGCGTAACCGCGCGGTTTTCCGCTTCGATATCGAGCGCCTGACCAATACACATACCTTGAGCACCAGAGGCTTCAGCTAGGCGTTGAATCATTCGAACGCGATTGCTTTCCCCGTCAGCACTTAATGTGCCTTCTGCAAGTATAGTAAATGCCAGAGTTTGTAGGGCATCGCCCGTTAAAATGGCGGTCGCTTCATCGAATTTGATGTGACAAGTCTGATGGCCACGACGCAGTTCGTCGTCATCCATTGCTGGCAGGTCGTCGTGAATCAGAGAGTAGGCATGAATACATTCGACTGCAGAAGCTGGAGTGTCGAGCTCTTCAGCGGTGCAACCGAGCATCTCCCCTGTAATATAGACAAGAAATGGACGCGCGCGTTTGCCGCCTAAAAGTAACCCATAACGCATTGCGTTGATCAGATTCTGATTTTGGTGTGGCAGGCGATCAAGCCAAAGGTTCAGTTGCTCGTTATTACGTGCCTGATAAGACAATAAAGTCTCGATCATAGGGGATCTCATACAATTCGTTATTCTGGTTGTGGGTTAAAGTCACTAAGTTCTGCGTTTTCATCATTTTGCAGTAGGATGCTAACACGCTGTTCAGCATCGTTTAGTTTGCTTTGACCGGCACGAGCGAGGGAGATACCTCGTTCAAATTTTTTCAGCGCATCATCTAAAGCTAGATCACCGTTTTCTAGTTGATCAACCAAGCCGTCGAGCTCTTCGATTGCCGCTTCAAAGCTCATATTTTCAGGTTTCTTAGTAGCCATAATAAATCTGCGTTTGGAAAGATGAACGAACGTTACCTTAGGGCGTTGAGATGGTCAAATGTAACCAATAAATTTTGCTAGAAAGTTCGTTTTTAAGAGGCTTGAAGCCACTTTCATCTAATAACCTCACCTTTATCGAGTTTATGACTGCTCGAGAACGGGGAAGCGGGTAATAGTTGTGATACAAAAAGCAAAAGTGTGATATTTAGGCCAAGAATTTACTAAAAGATCTTATAGTCTTGCCGATAAAAAGATTATCGTCGACATAGAGCTACAAAAAAGCATGAGGAGTGCTCAGTGGATTTAGCAACCCTAATAGGTTTGATTGGTGGATTTGCCTTTGTAATCATGGCAATGATCCTAGGTGGAAGCCTCGGGATGTTCTATGATACGACATCCATATTGATCGTGGTTGGCGGTTCAACGTTTGTTGTTCTGATGAAGTTCACCATGGGACAGTTCTTTGGCGCGACTAAGATTGCCGGCAAAGCTTTTATGTTTAAAGCCGATGAGCCAGAAGACCTTATCGCTAAAATTGTTGAAATGGCAGATGCTGCTCGTAAAGGTGGCTTCTTAGCACTCGAAGAGATGGAAATCAGCAACAGCTTTATGCAAAAGGGCATCGACCTGTTAGTCGATGGTCATGATGGTGATGTAGTGCGTGCTGCATTGCAAAAAGATATTGCGCTAACCACCGAGCGTCATGAACAGGGGGCGAAGGTGTTCTCTGCATTTGGTGATGTTTCTCCTGCAATGGGTATGATCGGTACCTTGGTGGGTCTGGTTGCCATGCTTTCGAACATGGATGACCCTAAAGCGATCGGCCCTGCGATGGCAGTTGCACTCTTGACTACGCTGTATGGCGCAATTCTATCGAACATGGTGTTTTTCCCTATCGCAGACAAGCTTGCACTGCGTCGTGACCAAGAGACACTGAACCGTCGTTTGGTGATGGATGGTGTGTTAGCGATTCAAGATGGTCAAAACCCACGAGTTATTGATGGTTACCTGAAGAGCTACCTAAATGAAGGTAAGCGTACGATTGATGGTGAACCTGCGTAAGAGGAGTTGAAGATGGATGAAGAGAATCCATGTAAATGTCCTCCTCCGGGGTTACCTCAATGGATGGGAACATTTGCTGACTTGATGTCACTGCTGATGTGTTTCTTCGTACTTCTACTCTCATTCTCTGAGATGGATGTACTGAAGTTTAAGCAGATCGCTGGCTCGATGAAGTTCGCATTTGGTGTACAGAACCGCCTAGAAGTCAAAGATATCCCGAAAGGGACCAGCATCATTGCACAAGAGTTTCGCCCTGGTCGCCCAGAGCCAACGCCAATTGATGTGATCATGCAGCAAACGATAGATATCACTCAGCAGACGCTGGAATTTCATGAAGGTGAATCTGAGCGCGCTGGTGGTACCATGCGTGACCAAGGCAAGATGACTGGAGGCAAGTCGCCAGAGGTATCGACTCACGACAACCAAAACTCTGAGTCAGACCAACAGCAACAGCAAGCCGAAGCTCAATCTCAAGAGATGGAAACCTTGATGGAAAGCATCAAGAAGGCGTTGGAACGAGAGATCGACCAAGGCGCGATTGAGGTGGAAAATCTAGGCCAACAGATAGTGATTCGAATTCGTGAGAAGGGTGCATTCCCATCGGGCTCTGCTTTCTTACAGCCTAAGTTTCGACCTTTGGTGAGACAGGTGGCTGAATTGGTGAAAGATGTTCCGGGCATTGTTCGAATCTCAGGTCACACTGATAATCAACGTCTTGATTCTGAGCTGTATCGCTCGAATTGGGATCTGTCATCTCAGCGAGCGGTATCTGTTGCTCAAGAGATGGAAAAGGTTCGCGGATTCTCTCATCAACGTTTGAGAGTACGTGGTATGGCGGATACAGAGCCTGTAGAGCCGAACGATACTGAATGGCAGCGCAGTCTAAACCGCCGTGTAGAAATCAGCATCATGCAAGGTGAGCCGCTATACAGTGACGAAGTTCCAGCTATCTCTCAATAGCCTGAGTTATCTTGAGAGATTTAATTGACCAGAAAGCCCAACCTTATGATGAGGTTGGGCTTTTTATTTGGGCGATGAACGGTTGATTGACCTCTTTGTCTACCGGCAGTGAGTAAGCATGCTATTTTTAATAAGGTGCGCATTTATTACTGGTGCCTAAGCAAGCACTCTTTTCCTTGTTTCACTTTCTCATGTATAATTCGCGCCCTTAGATTTAGATATGATCTACTCTTGCTTCAAGTGCTGTGTAAATTCTTTCAATTTACTTGGCGAAGAGCCTTTTAAAAATTTTGAACATTAATGTTGTGAACGTACTATGAAATTTATTGTTAAGCCCCATCCGGAAATTTTTGTAAAAAGTGAATCGGTGCGTAAGCGCTTCACAAGGATTCTAGAGTGCAACATTCGTAACGTTATTCAGCGTCGCTGTGAAGGTGTTGCGGTATTTAACCGTCGTGACCATATCGAAGTGACATCAGAAAGTGATAAGTACTACAACGAAGTGTTAGAGGCTCTGACTCACACTCCAGGTATTCACCACTCTCTTGAAGTTCAACAGTCTGAATTCAAAGACTTGCACGATATCTATGAGCAAGTATTAGAGCGCAGCCGTGCTGACATTGAAGGTAAAACATTCTCTGTTCGTGCTAAGCGTCGTGGTAAGCATGAGTTCACGTCTATCGAGCTTGAGCGCTACGTAGGTGGCGGTCTGAACCAAGCGGTTGAGTCGGCACGCGTTAAGCTGAAAGATCCAGAAGTCACGGTTAAAGTTGAAGTGGCGAACGACAAACTTAACCAAGTTCTGGCGCGTCACAAAGGCCTTGGTGGTTTCCCTCTTGGTACTCAAGAAGACCTATTGAGCTTGATCTCTGGCGGCTTTGACTCTGGCGTATCAAGCTACCTACACATCAAACGTGGCTCTAAAGTTCACTACTGTTTCTTCAACCTTGGCGGTCCTGCGCACGAGATTGGCGTTAAGCAAGTGGCTCATTACCTATGGAACAAGTACGGTTCTTCGGCAAAAGTGAAGTTCATCTCTGTTGATTTCGAACCGGTTGTTGCTGAAATCCTTGAGAACGTAGAAGACGGCCAAATGGGCGTGGTGCTTAAGCGTATGTTCATGCGTGCTGGTGGCATGGTTGCAGATAAGTTCAAGATCGAAGCATTGGTTACTGGTGAAGCACTAGGTCAGGTATCAAGCCAAACGCTAACTAACCTGCGTCACATCGATAACGTAACGGATACGCTGATCCTTCGTCCACTTATCAACTGGGACAAAGAAGACATCATTGATCTTGCGCGCGAGATCGGCACTGAAGACTTCGCGAAAGTAATGCCAGAATACTGTGGTGTTATCTCTAAGAAGCCAACAGTGAAAGCGAAGAAAGGTAAACTTGAAGCAGAAGAAGCTAAGTTTAACTTTGAAGTGCTAGAGAAAGTGATCGAGAACGCTCGTGTTATGGATATCCGTGACATTGAGAAAGAGAGCCAAGAGCAAGCTCCAGAAGTGGAACAGGTTCAAGCTGTTGCTGAGCACGCTATCGTCCTTGATATTCGTAGCCCAGACGAAGAAGACGAAAGCCCATTAGAAATCGATGGCGTTGATGTAAAACACCTTCCTTTCTACAAGTTAGCGACGCAATTTGGTGACTTAGACCAAGGTAAAGAGTACCTACTGTACTGTGACCGCGGTGTTATGAGCCGTCTGCAAGCGCTTTACCTGCAAGAGCAGGGCTTCAAGAATGTTAAGGTTTACCGCCCATAGTCTGCTAGCTTAGAGCACGACTTAGGTTGTAACAGATACAGAAAGCCGCTTACTGAAAAGTAAGCGGCTTTTTATTTACCGGTTGATTGTTATTCTGTAATCGATACAGTTGTTCCACTGTGTTGCTCGTATGGTCTTTTTGTTTACACCCAAGCTGATGTTATAAATCGATTTTTAGTTTGCACTGTTAGCATTTGCATTGTTACTAAAAGGTGCAATTAAATGCTTATTTTTGTATGCGTATGATTGTTTAAGTAAGCGGGCGTTACATTTTGTGATTAGAGTAAAGAAATAGTAAGGATTAATTAGTACAGCTATTGATAAACTTGTTGTTACTTTGCTTTGGGCATAAAAAAACACCGCCTTATAGGCGGTGTAAACAAATTTGACAGACAGGTCAAAATAAATACAGGAAGTAGATGCCTCGTTTCAGCGCGTAGCTGTAACAAAACATTTGGTAGAACTCTACCCAACTCGAAAAGTACGAGTTTGCAAACACAACATCGCAGGAGCTGAGCCAATTGATTCTAGAGAGAATCAAGCCGTTCAGGCTAGCTGCTGCGGAATGAAATATAGAATTTCTCTAGCCGCTAGGCAATGGACAAATTATAATGTTTCAGATAAAAAAAACTAATGCTTATTTAGAGAGTAACTATGTCTCGTCGATTACCCCCATTAAACTCGTTAAGAGTGTTTGAAGCTGCGGCTCGACACTTGAGTTTTACGCGTGCCGCTGAAGAGTTGTTTGTTACTCAAGCTGCGGTGAGTCATCAGATCAAAGCGCTTGAAGAGTTTCTGTCTTTGAAGCTTTTTCGCCGTAGAAACCGCTCTTTACTGCTTACAGAAGAAGGGCAGAGCTACTTCTTAGATATCAAAGATATATTTACATCGCTGGCTGAGGCAACTGATAAGGTGCTTGAGAGAAGTGAGAAGGGCGCGTTAACCATCAGTTTACCCCCAAGCTTCGCGATTCAGTGGTTGGTGCCAAGGCTTGCTGACTTTAATCAACAAGAACCTGATATTGATGTTCGAATCAAAGCGGTTGATATGGATGAAGGCTCGTTGACGGATGATGTGGACGTGGCTATTTACTACGGTCGAGGAAATTGGCCGGGACTGAGAGCCGATAAGCTGTATCAAGAATACTTGATTCCACTGTGTTCACCTTCAGTGTTACTGGGGACAAAGCCATTAGAATCTCTAAAAGATTTAACATGTCATACGCTATTGCATGACACGTCTCGTAAAGATTGGAAACAGTTTGCGAAACAAAACGGTATCGATGGAGTAAATGTTAACCATGGACCGATCTTCAGCCACTCAACCATGGTGTTGCAAGCTGCCGCGCACGGGCAGGGTATTGCGCTGGGTAACAACGTTCTCGCACAACCTGAAATCGAAGCGGGTCGTTTAATTGCGCCATTTGATGAGGTGTTGGTAAGCAAGAACGCTTTCTATGTGGTGTGTCATGAGAAACAAGCTGACATGGGACGTATCGCTACTTTCCGTGATTGGATGCTGGCTAAAGCGCAAAGTGAACAAGAGGATTTACTAGATGAGTAACATCATTATTGATGGTGAAGATAATCCAATCACCTTTATCTTTGCGCACGGTGCGGGCGCAGGTATGGATCATGAATTCATGCAGTCGGTAGCCAAAGGATTAGCCTTTAAAGGGATACGAGTGGTTCGCTTCAATTTCCCTTATATGATTAAGCGTGCCGAAGATGGTAAGCGTCGTCCGCCGGATAGAGCGCCTAAGCTGCTTGAAGCCTATCAAGAGATTATTGAGCAAACTGATGCTGACAAGCTTGTGATTGGTGGTAAGTCGATGGGAGGCCGTATGGCGAGCCACTTATCTGAGCTAGATAAAGTCGCAGCAATGGCTTGTTTGGGTTTCCCTTTCCACCCTCCGGGTAAACCAGAGAATTACAAAGGTGGGCATCTTGCCTCTTTGCAAAAGCCGTGTCTGATTCTTCAAGGCGAACGCGATACCTTTGGTAAGCGTGAAGAGTTTGTCGATTTCGACCTATCGGATTCTATTCAAGTCGAGTTTATTCCCGATGGCGATCACAGCTTCAAGCCGCGCAAGAGCTCTGGCTACACAGAACAGCAGAACATCGCATTAACGGTTGAGAAGCTTTCTGCATTTATTAAAGAGGTGCTTAATGAAGAGTAAGTACCTACTCACCTTTGCTGGTGTATCTGGCGCTATTGCTGTAATGCTTGGTGCGTTCGCTGCACACGGGTTAAAGGCGATTCTATCTGAGTATCTTCTGGGCGTATTCGAGACAGGGGTTCAGTATCAGTTTATCCATACGTTAGCGATATTAGCGTGTGGCGCTCTGCTACAGATGAAACTTGGCGCTAAATCACAAAAATATTTTTTCATTGCGGCAATTTGCTTTATCATCGGCATCCTTTGTTTTAGTGGTAGCCTGTATGCGCTGGCACTGACAGGAATAAAATGGTTTGGCCCAATAACTCCGTTTGGTGGTCTACTATTTATCATTGGTTGGGGAGTCTTCTCCTTCGCTGCTTTGAATATAAAAGAGGTAACTCAGTGAAACACGTACTACTTTATTGTCGCTCTGGTTTTGAAAAAGAATGTGCTGGCGAAATTCAAGACAAGGCAACACAACTGGAAGTGTTTGGTTTTCCTCGCTTAAAGAACAATACCGGTTTTGTACTGTTTGAATGTTACCAAGCTGGTGAAGCGGACAAGTTGATCAAAGAGATCGACTTCCAATCGCTGATCTTTGCTCGTCAAATGCTAGCAGTAGCCGTTGAAATAAAAGATCTGCCAACCGATGACCGTATCTCTCCAATTCTTGAGGCGCTTTCTGAGAAAGAAGGCTTCCCTCGCTGTGGTGATATTCGTATCGAAACACCGGATACTAACGAAGCAAAAGAGCTACTGAAGTTCTGTCGTAAGTTTACTGTGCCAATGCGTCAAGCAATGCGAGGTAAAGGTTTGATGACAGCGAAGGACAACGCGAAGAAGCCTGTGCTTCACTTGTGCTTCATCGCGCCTGGTCACTGCTTTGTTGGTTACTCTTACCCAACCAACAACTCGCAGTTCTTCATGGGCATTCCTCGTTTGAAGTTCCCTTCTGATGCACCAAGCCGTTCTACATTGAAGCTAGAAGAAGCATTCCACGTATTCATCCCTCGTGATGAGTGGGACGAGCGTCTGGCTCCAGGTATGTGGGGCGTAGACTTAGGCGCCTGTCCAGGTGGTTGGACTTACCAATTGGTTAAGCGTTCGATGTTCGTTCACTGTGTGGATAACGGCATGATGGCGGATAGCCTAATGGAAACTGGTCAAATCAAACACCACATGGTGGATGGCTTTAAGTTCGAACCAGACCGTAAGAATGTCACTTGGATCATTTGTGACATGGTTGAGAAACCTGCGCGCGTTGCACACCTTATGGGTGAGTGGATCATCAAAGGTTGGGCGAAAGAAGCACTATTCAACCTTAAACTGCCAATGAAGGGCCGTTACGATGAAGTTCTGCAAGATATCGAGAACCTAAAACTGTTCCTGATTGAGAACAAAGTGAAGTTCAAGATGCAGGCGAAGCACCTATATCATGACCGCGAAGAAATTACGGTCCATATCCAGTCACTTTCAAATATCTCACCGCACTAATATTGGCGTTGATATATCAGTGATAAAAATGCTCCTTTAAGGGGCATTTTTTGTATCTGAAGTTCGTGAAATTACTCGAATATAGGCGCGAAATAATAGGAAAGTTGTCGAAATGCAGGCTATTTCAGTATTTGAATATTAAAAAAGCCGCAAGTGATCGAGACTTACGGCTACCTATCTTCAGGGGTGATACGAAGCAGGATTTATTCAAAGATTCAGCAGCAAAACGAAGTAAGTTTTACAGCGAGGGCATATTAACAAATTCTATTTTATTAAAAGTAAGTGAACGTAAGTAAAGAATGTAAATGATAAGAATTATCATTCAGTTTGTGTAATATTCACGTCCCCTGACTTGAATCTATAAAATATAAAAACACAATATGAAACTTAAAGCACTTTCAGTAGCCGTTACGGTTGCCTTAACTTCTTTTACAGCCCTTGCTGCCGACGAACAAGAAACAGTCGTCGTAATTGGTTCTGCTCTTGATCAACTTGTTCAGACAGAAATCAACTCTGACACACTTGAAAAGAAACAAGCATCAGACATAAAAGACGTTCTGAATACTATGCCAAGTGTGACGGTGGACGGAAACGCACGTTACTCTCGCAAAGTGTATGTACGTGGTATGGAAGACAAGTTTGCCGTGGTGACCATTGATGGCGCACGTCAAGAAGGTCAGCTGTTCCACCACTCTGGTGATCAGGCCATTGACCCAGCGATGCTTAAGCGTGCTGAAATTGAATTAGGTGGTAACTCTGCACTGTCGGGTTCTGGTGCGATCAACGGCTCATTTAGCTACGAGACAAAAGATCCAAGCGACCTTCTTAAACCAGGCGAAAGCATTGGTGCTCGAGTTAAAACGAGCTACCAAACGGCTTACGAACGTTTCGCAACCAACGTTGCTGTGTATGCAAAAGTAAACGACAAGCTGCAATTCATGGGGATTGCAAACTACTCTGAAGATGGTGACCTACATATCCCAGATCAGGAAGCAGTGACGTCTAAGCAAGGCGAACTGAAGTCTGGCATCGCGAAAGTGGTATTCATCCCGAATGACGCTAACGAATTTAAACTGACTTTTAACCGATACAACGATGGCGGTAAACGTCAGCTTTCTGGTGAGAAGGCCGGTGCTCTGTATGCGGATGATGAACACAACTACCACTCGCTTAACCGTGATACTGTGACTCTGCAACATGAATACGATGCAGGTAGTGACTTAGTGCACCTGAAAACCAACATTTATTACAACCGTCAGTATATGGAGCGCGATGCGCTTGTGGATACGGCTTGGGATAAAGACGCGAACGGAAAATGGATTAAAGATGGCACAATTGCTATCCCTGATCGTGAATACAACGTGACGACCATTGGTGGTGACATTCGCAATATCTCATGGGTTGGTGAGCATGAGCTGACTTATGGTCTTGATGGCTATAAAGCTGAGCAGTGGATTGACGCGGGCGACGGTGTTTACCAAAGCGGTTCTAAGCAAGGTGAAACCAAGAAGTACGGCATGGATGGCGGTACCGTAACGGCATATGGCCTTTACCTACAAGACATGTACGAGTTTAGCGACTTCCGTTTAACAACAGGTTTGCGTTACGACGTTCATAAGCTTGGTGGTGTTTACGATGGCGACTTCGACCAGTTGTCTCCTAAATTTAAAGGTGAATACCAAACTACGGATAATCTAAAACTTCGTGTAGGTTACGGTCGTCTATTTAAAGGCGCGTCATTGCCAGAGACTCTGACAATGAAAGCAGCTGCAGATGTTAAGCAGTCTGATACTAAGGCGATGACGGGTAATAACTATGAGGCTGGTTTTGATTACGAGCTGACACGTCTACTGGCAGCGGACTACGCTATCCTAGGTTTCACGGCTTACACCTACAACCTAGATAATCAAATGCACCCAACTAAGAACAACACAACACTGGCTAACCAGTACGATGTTGAAGTGTGGGGTGTAGAAACGGTACTGAGCTACGCACTAGACTCTCTAAGCGTATACGCTAACCACTCTTACTCGGATGGTGACCAGAAAGATCTAGAGAATGGCAAAACAAGCCACATGAGCAAAACAGGCATTCACAACTTCAAAGCGGGCTTTAATTACAGCCTAAACAGTGAGTTTGTGTTTGGTTGGGACTCTCGCTTCGTTCCGGGTAATGACTACACGGATGAAGATGGTGAGCAAGTGAAGCGTGCTGGTTTTGCTACGCATAATATCTGGGCGGCTTACACACCTACGTTTGCGAAAGACCTAGAGATGAACATCGGTGTCGATAACATTCTTGATAAGAAATACGCAGAGCATACTGGCTTTGGTATCTCTTGGGGCTCAGATAAGTACACTAGCTACGAAGCCGGTCGTAACTTCAAAGCTTCTATCGCTTATAACTTCTAATCATCCGATTAAGTTCAGTTAGGCGGCAGCCAAAATAACAAAAAGCCTTAGTATGAACTGACCCCCAATAGTTGGACACCAATTATTGGGGGTCTTTTTATGTCCAAATATAGCCGAGAGCTAAAATGTATCATTGCTAAGCAATACTTAGATGGC
>NZ_VTYC01000020.1:0-130584 GCF_013114115.1 Vibrio sp. 070316B
AATTTTTTGATATCCAATTAATTTCCAATTTAATTAGTGATGTATTACTTCCATATTTTAAATCTAGAATAAAAAATATATTGCCTATTTTATAGTTAACAATCTGCGCTGATGTAAACGATAGATAGTGACCATGTTGGTGACAATAAAGGTGATTTCGACAAAGGACCCGCCAATCGAACCAATCCAAATGTTATGGCTAGCCCAACAGAAGGAATTGAATAAGATCAATGATCTCAAGGCGATTCCTTGTCTTGAAAAGAGTGCCCATGTCGCAACGGATGAACCAACAACCGTAATAAACTCAAAGAAATGGTTCATGTTGGGCAAAGTCATACACCACATTAATACGATAAAGAACCACATCACTTTGCGTGATTGAGTTTTTATCGATACGTAGCTTCGAATAGCATTAATAATGACACCTATAGCGGCTACTATTGCACCCATTAATATGAAATGAATACTCATGACAAAACAAAATATCATCATTTGATAGCGAAAACGCATATCATCTTTTTGCCAAAAGGCCATTACACCGATACAAAAAGCCAGGCCGCCAACTCCTTGTGTTATCCAGTTTTCCATATTTAGCCTTTATTTTTAGATGCTATCGAGCACGATCAAATATTAACTTTGAGAGAATAATGCTCAACCATAAAATAACCCTCCAAAAGGAGGGCTAGATATAACGTTAGAGTTGCTATTGCATTAGGGTTAATTGACTAACTTAACGGCTTCACGAGTCAAATGAGCCAGCTCTTCCCAATTGCCTTCTTCAATCAGCTTCTTATCCACCATCCAAGTACCACCACATGCGAGTACGCGAGGTATCGCTAGGTAGTCTTTAATATTGTTTGGATTAATACCACCTGTTGGCATGATCTCAATATCCGTGTAAGGCGCAAGAAGTGACTTAACCATGTTGATGCCACCTGATGCTTCCGCTGGGAAGAATTTCAATGTGGTTAATCCCATTTCTAGAGCGGCTTCTACTGTGCTCGGGTTGTTGACCCCAGGAATGATATCAATACCAATCTCTTGGCAGGCTCTTACCGTGTTTGGGTTAAATCCTGGAGAAACGACGAACGTTGCGCCCGCTTCTTTAGCGGCGATAGCTTGCTCACGATTGAGCACAGTGCCAGCGCCGATCAACATATCTGGTTGTGATTTACGAAGTAGACGAATAGCTTCAACTGCAGCCTCAGAACGGAACGTAATTTCTGCTGCCGGTAAGCCATTTTCAGCCAACACTTTACCCAAGGGGATGATGTCTTCAGCGTTGTCGATAGCGATCACAGGGATAACTTTCAGTGTTTTTAGTTGTTGTTTGATGTTAGACATTGGTATTCCTTAAATGGCTGTGATGGCCGCTTGAGTTAGTTCTTTTGCAATAATGGCACCACGATGTTGGATAACGACGCCTGCCATGGCATTACCGCGCTGGCATGACTTTGTTAAGTCTTCGCCCGCAAGGTAAGCAGATAAAAATCCGCCATTGAATGAGTCTCCTGCTGAGGTCGTATCAACGACGTGCTCAACAGGTAGGGTCGGCACCGCCCGTGGAGCCGAAGCGGTACCAGAATCTGGATTTATGTCACTTTGAGTGATGGCATCTTGAATGAGACAACCATTGGGACCCAGTTTAACGATGCATCGCTTAACACCCAGTGCAGTTAGACGCTCAATAGTTTGTTCTGGAGAGCTATCTCCCCAAATTAACTGTTCATCATCGAATGTCACCAATGCTAAATCCGTCAATGTATACATGGCTTGGTAGCTGTTTTTGACGGTTTGGTTTTCGTCCTGTGGCCAAAGTGCAGGGCGGAAGTTACTGTCGAAGGCGATCTCAACGCCTTGTATCTTCAACTCAACCAAGATGTTCAATAGCTCGATACGATCTTGCTCAGGCAGAATCGCTAATGTGATACCGCTGAGAAAGATCATATCGACATTGCGCAGTGTCTGTTTTATCTGATTGAAATCTGGGTGCTGCAGCAGGTAGCGTGCAGCTGATTGGTTTCTCCAATACAGAAAGGTACGTTCACCTGCGTCATCAAGCTGAATTAGGTACAGACCTGGAGTACGTTGGCTGTCTTGCAGAACTAGGTCAGTTGACACCCCTTCTTGTTGCCAGCGTTCTAACATTCCCTTGCTAATCGGGTCTACGCCCAAAGCCGTGACGTAGGACACTTTGATGTCATCTTGATTGAGGTTGGCCTCGCAGCCCCGGCTTAAATAGACCGCAGCATTGAGCGTGTCTCCGCCAAACGTTTGATGCATTGAGCCGAACGGTTTACCGTTCAGCTCGATCATGCACTCACCAATAATGGCGATATGTTTCATGGGTTACGCCCTCTCTTCGAAGTAGCGTTTTGCGTTACCAAAGCAGATGTCCTCGACCATAGGGCCAAGCAGTGACATGTCGTTTGGCACCTCGCCGTTTTCAGCCCAACGACCAAGCATGTCACACAGAATTCGGCGGAAGTATTCGTGGCGTGTGTACGACAAGAAGCTGCGAGAGTCAGTCAGCATGCCGACAAACTGGCTAAACAGACCAAGCTGAGATAGCTGCTCCATTTGGCGTTGCATGCCGTCCTTCTGATCGTTGAACCACCAACCAGAACCAAACTGAACTTTGCCCGCGATGCCGCCACCTTGGAAGTTACCAATCATAGTTGCCATCATCTCGTTATCGCGAGGGTTTAAGCAGTAAAGGATGGTGCGAGGTAATTCATTGCTTTGATCCATTTCGTCCAACAGATGCGCCAATTCGAAGGCAAATGTCTTATCGCTAATCGAATCAAACCCCGCATCTGCGCCTAACAGTTGGAACATACGCGTGTTGTTATTGCGCTGAGCACCAATGTGAAGCTGCATTACCCAACCCATTGCGGCGTAGCGCTTGCCTAACCACACTTGAACCGCTGTTGAAAACTGTGCACATTCTAGATCGGTGAGTGTTTCGCCATTGAGGCGTCGAGCTAACAGGGCATCCAAATCCGATTCTGATGGAATAGGTGCGTAGCGAACCACTTCAATACCGTGGTCTGCTGCACGGCAACCATGGTCGTTGAAATGCGTTAGGCGGCTGTCTAAAGCACTCAAGAGATGATGGAAGCGAGTGATCTCAACGTCAGCAACCATGCTTAATTTTTGTAGGTAATCAGCAAAGCCATCAAGTTCAATTTTGAACGCTTTATCTGGGCGCCAGCTTGGTAGAACCTTCACATCAAATGAACTGTCTTGAGCGATCGCTTTATGGTGTTCAAGAGAATCAATTGGATCGTCTGTCGTACCTGCCATCACCACATTCATTTGCTTCATGATGCCGCGAGCACTAAATTCTGGTGTTGCTAATAGCTCGTTGCATTGGTGCCAAATTTGGTCTGCGGTTTCTGGACCAAAGAGAGTGCCAGTAATACCAAATGGGCGGCGTAGTTCTAAATGAGTCCAGTGGTAAAGTGGGTTGCCCAAGGTTTGAGGGACGGTTCTAGCCCATGCCATGAACTTATCATAATCGCTTGCGCCTCCAGTAATCAGACGCTCATTAATCCCTGCTGAACGCATACCACGCCATTTGTAGTGGTCACCTTCAAGCCAAATCTTAGACATGTTTTCGAACTGACGATCTTGAGCCACTTCTGCCGGGTTTAGGTGGCAGTGATAGTCATAAATCGGCTGGTGGCTTGCGTGTTCGTGGTACAAACGGCGTGCAGTCTCATTCGACAGCAAAAAGTCTTCACATAAGAAATTTTTCATTGCTTGTACTCCTTATAACGCAGCCACGGTCACAACGGCACCGTGTTCAATTAGTGATTGATACGCAGAACTTACTGCATCAATGACCTGCGGGTTTTGGCCTAGCTCAGCAGGGAAAATCGCTTCAACCGCAAGCAATGCCGGAACCACAGATACATTGAGCCCATGCTGGTCGCAGATTTGGCGAAGTGTATCCGCCATTGGATCGCGAACATCAATCTCATTACCTTGCTCGTCCACGCCAGATACATAACGCATCCAGCCAGCGATAGCGGTTGCAAGCCACGAGAAATCTGAGCCTTGCTCTAAATGGAATTGCAAGCTGCCACCCATACGTTGAGGGATCTTCTGGCTGCCATCCATCGCAATCTGCCAGGTCTTATGCTTCAAGCTTGGGTTAGTGAAACGGTTGATCAGCAAGCTTGCGTAACCTTCTAAATCAGTCCCTTCAGGCATCGTTAACGAAGGTGCTTGTGATTTCATCATCATGTCAAAAGCGGCTTTTCGGTAGCCTGCATCTGTCATGGTGTCGGAAATATGGTCGTAGCCACCAAGGTATCCAAGGTAAGCAAGGAAAGAGTGACTGCCATTGAGCATGCGCAGTTTCATTTCTTCGTAAGGCACTACATCTTCGACGAACTCTGCGCCAGCGACATTCCAATCTGGACGACCTGCCACAAAGTTATCTTCAATCACCCATTGGCGGAAGGGTTCACAGGCGATAGCACATGGGTCTTCACAACCAAGCAGTTCTGCAATTTCTGTCAGTGTTTCTTCTGTTGCTGCAGGTACGATGCGGTCAACCATAGTGCATGGGAAGGTGACATTAGTTTCAATCCAATCACGTAATTCTGGGTCAAGCAGTTGAGCAAACTCAATGATCGCTGCTTTTGCTACATGACCGTTCTCTTGCACGTTGTCGCAAGACATCACCGTGAATGGTGTTAAGCCACGTTCGCGGCGAACTTTTAGGGCTTGGACAATATAGCCAAGCGCAGATTTCGGTTGAGTTGGGTTAGCTAGGTCTGCGATGACTAATGGGTTATTTTTGTCGAGTTTTCCGGTCGCAGGGTCAGCGCAGTAGCCTTTTTCTGTGATGGTCATAGACACGATAGCGACTTGAGGCTCTGCCATTTTTTCTAATACGGTTTTAATGCCGTCTAAGCTTGGATGAAGAGATTCTGTCACTGAGCCGACCACTTTAACGTCTGTGGATTCAGCGCCTTTTTCAGCTACGGTGTAAAGGTGGTCTTGCGCGCGAAGTGATTCAATTAGGTCTTCGCCGCCGAATAGGTTTATCTCACAAATGCCCCAATCAGTATTGGTTTTGCTGAGCATTTCATTGGTGAATAGCGCTTGGTGCGCACGATGAAAGGCACCAAAACCTAGGTGCACAATACGGCTTTGGAGTGCAGAACGGTCGTAGTCAGGTCGTAATACAGTGTTTGGCAGCGTAGAGTTAGCAACAGTCTTCATTATTCAGTTCCTTTTCCCGCCAGCGAACCAACGGGATTTTATTATTTGATTATACGTTTGAGTGTTTAGCAGTCCTAGAATGTATCTGTGACCAAATTACGAACCGTAGCCCAGTACTAATTCAGGTAGGAACAAGCTCAGCTCAGGGATAAAAGTAACGGCCATCAAGGCTGCAATCAGTGCTGCATAGAATGGCAGCAAAGGTTTGATGACTTTGTCGATGGCAATGTTGGCAACCGAACAACCGATGAATAGAGCACTACCCACTGGCGGCGTACAGATACCGATAGCAAGGTTGAAAGTCATCATGATGCCGAAGTGCACAGGGTCGATGCCTAGGTCTAGCGCGATTGGTAAGAAGATTGGTGTGAAGATCAGTACCGCTGGTGTCATATCCATGAAGATACCCACAATCAGCAGAATGATGTTGATGATCAATAGAATCATTAGCGGGTTATCAGAAACCGCCAGTAATGCATCAGCAATCATGTAAGGCACATCGGCGTTCGCCATTGCCCAAGACATGCCCATTGATGCCCCAACAAGTAATAGAACGATAGACGTTGTTACTGCAGACTCAAGGATGATCTTTGGGATATCACGCCATTTCACTTCACGGTAGACAAGCACAGCTAAAACAAACGTGTATACCACAGCAATTGCGGAAGCCTCAGTTGCAGTAAAGATACCGCCAATGATGCCGCCCATGATGATGCCGATCAGTGCTAAAGAAGGTGCCGCTTTTAGGAAGGTATCCCAAACCATTGTTAATGAAGGACGCGCTGCCACTGGGTAACCGCGACGTTTCGCGATGATACCCGCCACAATCATGATACTTAATCCCATCAAGATACCTGGGATGTAGCCCGCTAAGAACAGCGCCGCAATTGAAGTACCACCAGAAACCAACGAAAAAACGATCAGCGTGTTACTTGGCGGAATCAATAGACCAGTAGGACACGAAGTAATGTTTACCGCAGCAGAGAAGTTTTCATCGTAGCCATCTTTCTTTTGCAGAGGAGACATGGTGCCACCAACTGCAGCCGCCGATGCAACCGCTGAGCCTGAGATAGAACCAAACATCATGTTTGCCATCACGTTTACGTGTGCCAATGAACCCGGTAGACGGCCACCCAACACTTTTGCAAAGTTGATCAAACGCAGTGCTATGCCGCCTTGGTTCATGATGTTGCCCGCCAAAATGAAGAACGGGATTGCCAGTAGAGCAAAGTTATCAAGGCCAGCGGCCATACGTTGAGCAACTACAGCGATTGCAGGCTCAAGCGGTAAGCTCATTAAGATGGTTGCCAGTGACGATAAACCAATCGCAAAAGAGACCGGTACACCGATTGTAAGCAGTACAGCGAAACTACCGAATAAGGTCAGTATTACTTGCCATTCCATTGTGAAATCCTTCTATCAATCAAGTTGTGAGTCGGTGATCAAATCGTCACCTGACATTAATTGTTTAACGCGTGCGTAGGTAAATACGACGGAGTAAAAAATCATCAAAGCGCCACTAATCGGTAAGCAGAAGTAGATGTAGCCCATTTCTAAACCTAGAGCGGGAGTCAGCTGTCCCATCGCAAGCGTTTTAGCAGCAAGTTGGCTTCCACCGTGTACCAGAACGATATAAGAGAAAGAAGCGATGGCTATTTGGATAACGATTTCGTTGATTAATTTGCGTTTGCCAGTCAGCTTCATCGTAAGCAGGTCGATGGCAAGGTGGCGTTTCAGACCCGTAGTGTAAGCAGCACCAATTAAGGCTACCCACATAAAGAGATAACGCGCGAGCTCGTCGGTAACAGTACTTGGTTTGCCAATAACATAGCGGGATAAAACCTGCCATATCACACACAGTACTAAGAAAGACGATAGAGACACTGTAAAGGCGGCCAACCCTCTATTTATGTAACTGACCAATTTATTCATGTTTATTTCCTTTCAACAAAATTGCGTATCTCATAACAATTGGTTTACCAATGTAAGAAATTGTTTCTATGTAGGGATGGGATGTTCAAAAATCTGGCTGAATCATAAGCTATTCATTTTTTGGTTGGCGTGAGCAACTTCACAAATGATTTTGGTTGACCAATTTATGGGTTTTTATTGTGATATTGGTCAATCAATTTTAATTTCAGCTTTGACGGTTCCTTTTTTGAGCCCCAATATGAGCCCATAACAAAAAACACCCTACATTTTGGATAACCAATCCACGGAGAATAAGAATGATGATGACGCGTAAAACTTTGATTAGTGCGGTTGTCGGTGCTGCTTTCACTTTTGGAGCAACAGCTTCTGCTTATGCAGCGACAACATTGAAACTGAGCCATAACCACCCTCGTGACCATGCAGTACATGAAGCGATGACGTTTATGGCGAAAGAAGTACGTGAATTGACGGATGGTGAGGTGCGTATTCGTATTTACCCTGATGCTCAATTGGGTACACAGCGTGAATCTATGGAGCTGATGCAGAACGGCGCTTTAGATATGGTGAAAAGTAATGCTGCTGAGCTAGAAGCTTTTTCTCCTGCTTATTCATCATTCAACATGCCTTACTTATTCCGCGATCAAGCGCACTACTACAGTGTGACGGATGGTGAAGTAGGCCGTGACATTCTTAACTCTTCTCGTGATAGCGGCTTTATTGGTGTGACTTACTACGACGCTGGTGCGCGTAGCTTCTATACCAACAAGCCAATTAACACACCAGAAGATCTGAAAGGTTTGAAAGTTCGTGTTCAACCAAGCCCATCAGCAATTGCGATGGTGAAAGCGTTAGGCGGTAACCCAACGCCACTAGCTTACGGTGAGTTGTACACAGCACTGCAGCAAGGTGTAGTGGATGCGGCTGAAAATAACATTCCTTCTTTCAGCTTGAGCCGTCACAGTGAAGTGTCTAAATACTTCAGCTTAGATGAGCATACGATGGTTCCGGATGTGTTGGTTATCTCAACCAAAGCATACGATAAACTGACTACAGAACAACAAGATGCGCTAATGAAAGCGGCAAGTGATTCATCTGAATTGATGAAAAAACTATGGGCTGAATCGGAAGCAAAAGAGCGTGCTAAAGCTGAGAAAATGGGCGTTACTTTTGTGGAGCCAGACAAGGCTGCATTCGCACTCGCGGTACAACCAATGTATGACGATCTAGAGAAAACGAATCCAGAGTTGAGTGCTCTTATTGACCGTATTCAGTCTGTTGAATAACTAGCAAATATAGAAAAAATAGTAATACAAAAACAAGGTGTTACTGCATTTTAGGATATAGAGGTTGACCAATTATATTTGGTCATTATGATGGCGAGAGAAATACAATGGAAAGAAGCGACAATATCATCATGATGCCTTTCGAGCCGAAAAGACCTTATCAGGAGATAGGGTTAGTACTAAGAAGAGAACTGATTGAAGGTCTGTATAAGGTCGGAGATAGGTTGCCACCAGAACGCGATATTGCTGAACGTTTAGACGTCAGTCGCACGGTAGTGCGTGAAGCAATCATCATGCTGGAGTTAGAAAACTTAGTTGAGGTGAAAAAAGGGTCGGGTGTTTATGTCCTGAACATTCCAACTCATTCTCGCGAGAATGTGGTCAGCGATGACGCTGGTCCATTCGAGATGCTGCAGGCCCGCCAATTACTGGAAAGTAATATCGCGGAGTTTGCGGCAACTCAGGTCACTCCGGGCGACATCATTAAGATGCGCTCTGCACTCGAACTCGAGCGCGAAGAGCTTGCAAGCGGCACCACCGATTGCAGCGGAGATGAAAGATTTCACATGTGTATTGCAGAGGCCACTCAAAACTCTGTGCTGGTAGATATGCTGAAACAATCCTGGGATAGACGCGAAAAGAGTCCAATGTGGAATAAACTCCACTCTCACATCAGTGGTCAAGATTACCGTGAAGAATGGTTAGATGATCACGCTCGTATCCTCGCCGCCTTACAGCGCAAAGACCCTGTCGCTGCTAAGAACGCAATGTGGCAACACCTTGAGAATGTTAAACAGCGTTTGTTAGCGTTGTCAGACATTGATGACCCAAACTTTGATGGTTACTTATTTAGTTCTAACCCAGTGGTGCTACTTAGCACGGAAAGTTAGTCCTGAAAGCTAACGTTGAATTCAGCGACAAAACTCCTTTTGGAAGCTGGTTCATTCACTAGGTTATTAATAGGTAATCGTCTTTAGACCGGCGTAGACCGGTGCTATCTCGGGCAGTAATTGTCATTGCTGCCATTAAGAAGTCGTTATTGCATTTAGCTTGATTAATTCGAGCCGGCTAAGTGCGTCTTAAAGAAAGGTAAGTCTCATGGAACAAACGTGGCGTTGGTACGGCCCTAATGATCAAGTTTCGCTAGACGATATTCGTCAAGCGGGCGCAACTGGTATTGTGAATGCACTGCACCATATTCCAAATGGTGAAGTTTGGACAAAAGAAGAAATCCTTAAGCGTAAAGCCATTATCGAAGAGAAAGGTTTAACGTGGTCGGTTGTAGAAAGCGTGCCTGTGCACGAAGAGATCAAAACTCAAACTGGCAACTACCAGCAGTGGATTGATAACTATAAGCAAACTCTGTCTAACCTTGCTGAGTGTGGCATCGATACGGTTTGTTATAACTTCATGCCCGTGTTGGACTGGACACGTACTGACTTAGAATTTGAAATGCCTGATGGCTCTCGCGCACTGCGTTTTGACCAAATCGCATTTGCGGCATTTGAGCTGCATATCTTGAAGCGCCCGGGTGCAGAATCGGACTATTCAGAGTCAGAGCAAGCGCAAGCGTTGGATTACTTCAACAACATGACGCCAGAGCAAATTCAGCGACTGACTAATAACATCATCGCTGGCCTGCCAGGCGCTGAAGAAGGTTACACACTAGAAGCGTTTCAAGCACAGCTGGATCGCTATGCGGGAATCGACAAAGACAAGCTACGTGAGCACATGTCTTACTTCCTCGCTGAGCTGATGCCAGTCTGTGATGCGAATGGTTTGAAGATGGCGGTTCACCCAGACGATCCACCGCGTCCAATTCTAGGCTTGCCTCGTATCGTTTCTACGATCGAAGACATTGATTGGTTGACCGAACATGTGCCGAGCAAAATGAATGGTTTGACGATGTGTACCGGGTCATACGGTGTGCGTGGCGACAATGATCTGGTTAACATGATCAAAAAGCACGGTGACCGAATCTACTTTACGCACCTGCGTTCTACCAAGCGTGAAGAGAGCAACCCAATGACATTCCACGAAGCAGCGCACCTAGATGGTGATGTGGACATGTACAACGTTGTAATGGCTATCTTGGATGAAGAGAATCGTCGTGCAGAGGTGGGTGACCATCGCTTAATTCCAATGCGTCCGGACCACGGTCATCAAATGCTGGATGACCTGAAGAAAACCACGAACCCAGGTTACTCGGCAATTGGTCGATTGAAAGGCTTGGCTGAAGTACGCGGTTTAGAGATGGCATTGAAACGTGCTTTTTATACTAAGTAACCACTGATTCTAGCTATAAAATTCCCTGTTAAAACCAGAACCTATGTTCTGGTTTTTTTGTATCTGGTCCTCTTGAAGATTGTGTCTATGATTGACATGGGTAGAATGGTTGTTCTACTCTGTATGTAGAACAATCATTCTACCGGTTGTCGGGTATTAAGAGAGCACTATGTTGAGAGAACAGATTGCAGCAAGCCTTGAAGTGGCGTTCAGCCAACAAGGTTTTGCGGAACCGAGCGTTGCACAGCTGAAAACCGCGTGTGGTGTGAGCCTAAGAACCCTTTATAAACACTTCCCTTCAAAAGAAGCGATGATCGTTGGTGCCTTGGAATATCGACACCAACGTTACCTAGATTTCTTGTTGGAAACGTCACCTGAAAAGGGCCTCGAATCGGTTACTCATATCTTCAACAAGCTCCATCAATGGTTAGAAGAGTATGCGCCGCACGGGTGTATGTCGATGAATGCGATGGCCGCGTTTCCCGATAATGAGCTTATCAGCCAAGCGGTTACACAGCATAAAGAACAAGTCCGTTTGCTAATAGGCAAGCAGAGCCTGCGAGATGATCTCGCGACACCACTGTTTTTACTTCATGAAGGCGTATCAAGCGCGTGGCCAGTATTAGGCGAAGAAGCGGTGGCATCAGCACAGAATATGGTTACAAAATTACTCGAGGAAACACGATGAAATTCGAAATACCGAAAACAATGAAAGGCATAGAGATGTTGGGGCACGGCGGAGCAGAAATGCTTGGCTACCGCGAAGATATCGCGGTTCCTCAAATCGAACCTAATGAAGTGCTGATCAAAGTGATGGCAGCAGGCGTTAACAATACCGATATCAACACACGAATCGGCTGGTACTCAAAAAGCGATGACTCAGACGATGCAAGTTGGTCGGGTGAAGCCTTGAAGTTCCCTCGTATCCAAGGTGCTGACGTGTGTGGTTTCATCGTAGCAGTCGGTAATGAAGTCTCTGCTGACCGTATTGGTGAGCGTGTTCTTATCGAACCTTGTTTAACAGAAGTATACGGACGAGATCTGCCACAGCCATGGTATTTCGGTTCTGAGTGCGATGGTGGGTTCGCTGAATACACCAAAGTTGCAGCGAAGCACGCTTATGCGGTGAACAGCACCATGTCGGATGTTGAACTAGCATCTTTCCCATGTTCTTACTCAACGGCAGAGAACATGCTAACTCGCGCGAATGTGGCTGAAGGTGATCGCGTGCTTATCTCTGGTGCATCGGGCGGTGTGGGCTCGGCGGCGATTCAATTGGCGAAAGCGCGCGGTGCTTACGTGATTGCGATTACTAGCCCAAGCAAGAACCAACAGCTACTTGAATTGGGAGCTGATGAGGTGATTGCTCGTGATGCTGATTTGGTCGCAGTCTTGGGTGAAAGCAGCGTTAACGTTGTGATTGATTTGGTCGCCGGTGACAAGTGGCCAGAGTTTCTTGAAGTTCTAAAACCGCATGGCCGTTATGCCGTATCTGGTGCGATTGGTGGTGCGATGGTCGAGCTTGATGTTCGTACTCTGTACCTGAAAGACCTTAGCTTTTTTGGTTGCACAGTTTTAGAACCGCAAGTATTCCAAAACTTGGTTAACCGCATTGAGAAACATCAGATTAAGGCGATTGTTGCGGAATCTTTCCCGTTGGCTGAAATTCATACTGCACAAGATGAATTTTTGAAGAAAAAACACGTCGGTAAGATCGTACTAGAAGTAGCAGAGCGCTAGTTTTAGTCAGCTTCACAATTTAGATTGATGGAAGAGTGAGCAAGCTTTATTTGCTCGCTCTTTTTGTTCCTGGCGAATACCGAGGAGCTGAGCAAATTGTTGGGTAACAGATCCTATACAGCTAAAAGATTAATGATTCATTTATCACTGTATGGTTTATGAGTTGTCTGTGCGATAATCACCGCCGTTATATATCCCGGTCTATGTTGTATTCATCTAGGAGCTGTATTGATGTTTAAAAGGGTATTGCAGGCGCTATTTTCCCCTTTCGTTGCTAATCAAAGTAATCAAAGTTATTGTTCAAAAAGTGCCTCTCAACAAGCTACCTCCCAAAAAACCACCTCTGAGCAAGAAAACGATAAAGCAGAGCAAACCACTCCTCGCACTTCAATCTTTGTTCCGCCTTCGTCTGCGCAGCCATCATCACTCATTGTCGATAAAACGATAAGCCTTCACGATGGTGAATTTCTTGATTATCTGTTTGGAGAGTCACGTCTGCGAACGGAATCTGATCCATTTAGCGACTTTGTGGCCAGCCAAGTTGAACGTTTAATTCGTTCTCCTAAAGCGCTTCTCAATGAATTGCCTGTGATGCCTGCTTCTGTCACGACATTAATGGGTGAATTACAGGGCGACGAGTTTGATGTCGAGGCATTGCTAAGGGTGATTGAGCGAGAGCCGAGCATGGCAGCCGATGTGATTAAACTAGCGAACAGCGCATACTACAAACGTAGTGAAAAACAGGTAACCGATCTAAAAACCGCATTCTTAAATATGGGTTCGCAAGGTTTGGTAGAGGGTGTAGTGAATTCGTACATGAAGAATTTTACCCCGGGCAACAATATTTATTGGCGCCATTTCGGTGAGAAAATTTGGAACCACAGCATCCAAACGGCTTCTTTTTCAAAGGAGTTAATGAAAGAGTCGCTGTCTCAAGAAGACCAGGCTAGCGCCTATTTTATTGGGCTGATCCGTAACCTAGGTAAGATGATCATTTTCCAAATGATGGTGGAGGCTTTCAAACATGTTGACCCTTCTGTGCCACCTAACTCATTGGCTTTGAAGCGTTTGATTAATAGCTACTCTATTCGCCTCACCTATACCATTGCTAAGTTCTGGGAGTTACCGGAATCGGTACTGACAGCTATTGGCTATCAAGAGTCGAGCCGCTACGCATGTACACCACTGGGCCAAGCCGTGTTTGAGGCTAACTCGTTGAGTGAGCTGACATACTTATTGGATGCTCAGGCGATCGATATCGAGCAATTTAAGAGCCGATGTAAGGAGAGGCTGACGTCACCTGCCGCCTACAAGGTGGCCAACCGCATCTATAAAGAGTCTATGGTGGCGTTGGCTGGATAAGCCATTGGCGTTGATGCTGGTTTATAGCGGTCTTTTGCGAATGGTCTTACGAATGAGTAAGACCATGTTTTTATTGAAGCTGCTTCGATGTGTGCGAATTTGATTTAAGGGATTTCAGACAGTTCTTGCTTTAAGTCGTCAATTTTACGCTGCTCTTTTTCTATCTTGCGCTGATACTTTTTAATTTTGTCCGACCTGTTGTCTTGTTTGGCTTTTTCTAAGTCGGCTTGGTATTCAGCTAAATCTTGTTCGTTAGATTCAATTTTCTCGAGAATCTCGTCTTTCAAACCTTCGTTGCTACAGTTTTCTTTTGCCGCTTTTAATGCCGTTGTGAGTCGGTCGACTTTGTATTGATTGTTGTATTGCTTGGCTTTTTCGATTTGATGCTCGATCTCACAGAACTTTTTCTCACAGCCAGTAAGTGAGTTGCAGGTCGTGCTTGCCATACTGCTAAAAGAAAATGCACTGAGGAGCAGTATTGAGCCTTTTAGGTGTCGATTCATGATTTACCTTCTACTGGTTCTATAGGGTTGAGCCTAGTTTCATCGTAACTTAACACCCGCACGCATTGCTTATGGCAGAGGAGTGTTAAAGGTAAGTCTATGTGTAGAATGACTTATCTCTATTAAAGATAGAATCAAATATGGCTAACCCACAACTTATCGAGGTCACACCAACCGAATCCATTTACTCGTGCTCCGCGTATTTTTTCAGATACTTCTAGATTGAATGCCTCTTGCTTAAGCTCGACCACAACTTCAGTCTTGTATAGCCAGCATTTGAGTTTCAAGAGCATTTTGGCGGCTTGCTCAAAGTCTGGTTCGCATTGAATTGAGGTTAAAGCCTGTTCGATGGTTGCGAGCATTTCAACGGGTAGTGACAAATCTTCGAAAGGGAAACGGGTGAAGAAGCCTAACCAAGAAGAGAATGAATGGTTTTCATCGATAATGCTGCATAAGGCAGCGTCTCTTATTGTTGAAAAATCTCCATACTCGACGGTGAGGTTGGTCTCACCAGGCGCAGAAGATTGCTTGAAAAAAGCTTGGCATTCCGAGGTGTCTTCAACGGTGAATGTTCGGTTGCTAGAAGACAACTCTGGATTTTGAATTTTGAAAAAAGTAGAGCCGTGAACTCGCGCATGTGTACAGCTGTATTCGCCAACTTTGAGTGTCTTTTCAGGCATTTTTACGCACACCTGATTTTGAGCACACGCTTTACTCTCTGCCCACTCTGGGTAAACCCATAATTCGACTCGATTTAGGATCGGAACCTGACTTGAATACGCATCATTGCGGTTCAGTCTGAGCATCTTGTTTGAGAAGATCGCCAATGAGAATGGGCCAGAACCGACCAGCCTCTCGACAGAATTAGGTTCAAAAATCGATGCTTCGGCTCTGGCAAGCAAGCGGGGTAGATGCCAATCCGTCTTGCTGAGTTTTATTGTGATGATGTTGCCTGAAGACGCAGAGACTTCAGTAATATGTTGATAGCAGCGATGCCATAACTTGCTTGAAGAGAGCAAAGTCAGACTGTGTGCTATGTCTTGAGCTTCCAGTGTTCGGCCGTTGTGGAATTGCACACCATCACGCATTTGGAAACGCCAGATCGTTGCATCTTCATTGGGCTGCCAATGATAGGCCAAGTCGCCACATAACTTGCCTTGCTGTACAGAGGTGAGACGCTGGCAAATCTGCATCACTAAGAAACGCTCGGTACGTCTGAGTACACGCTGAGGGTGAAGCGCTTCGAGCTCACGGTGAAAGGGAATGTACGCGACGCTCTGCGCCGATTGACTAGCGCTATTTAGAAAGGCTTGCAGCTCTGTACCAGCATTGCGTCCATTAAAGCTTAAGGTATTAAAGACCTGTTCGATATTGCCTGAATCTGCTTGGCTTTGTGCGTATTGGTAGCACGCTTCCATCGGTTCAATCAGACACGTGAGTTGTGCCTTTTTATTGCGTCCTGAACTGGCTTGCCACTCAATCCAGCCTTGCGCTGTCATTGCTTTGAGTAGGGTTTGAACGTGACGCTCACTCACATGTAGAAGCGTTGCGATTTGACTGACTTGGCAGCGTGATACTCCAGGCCCAAAAGCCTGAAAAATCTTTTCGTACAGTTCAAGCTTGCGCTTTAGGTTGCCCAATTCGAATTCCTAAACGTTAGGTTGAGTTAAGTGTTGGTAGCCTGCATCAGCGAGCGCTTTTTCCATGGTTTCAAGAACCTGTGCACTTATCTTTGAGCTTAGGATATCAGACTCAAGTTTTCCTTCTAATACAAGTTGCGAGAAGTGCTCGATTTGATACTCGAACCCATTACCTTGGACGGGGTGCTCGATGGTGAAGGTTTCTTGTTTGTACTCCACCGTTATATGGGCTGGGTTCCACCACTTCTCTTTAATCGTAATGGTGATATCTGGGCCCGTTAATCGCGCTGCGCGTGGCAGGTTTCTTACCGTCGAAGCCGATATTGTCGCGTTGATCTCTCCGGAGAACTGGAAGCACGAATCGGTATCTACATTTGAACCTTCATAGAGGCTCGACATTTCGACTTGAGGTATAGAAGGCGTAATCCCAAGAGTGCGACATAAATCGTAGAAGAACCACAGACCATACACTCCAACATCAAGTGTTGCTCCGCCGGCTAAATCCGGGTTGAAGATAAACAGGTTTGGGTCGTAGTCGTGCTCATTACCAAAGCTGGCTTCTATCGAATCAAGCTTAATCTGGTTGCTGGTTAAAAATGCTGTAAGCTCGCGATAAGCTGGGAACACGACGGTCTTCATCGCTTCTAGCAACATTACGCCATTTTGCTCTGCCAGAGCTTTCATTTCTAACCAATCACCAAGGTTGGTAAAGGCTGGTTTTTCTACCAATACGTGCTTGTTATGGCTGAGAAATAGCTTGGCTAGAGGTTTGTGATAAGGGTGAACCGTGGCAATGTACACCGCTTCAACATCGGGATCTTGAGCCATGGCTTCATAAGATCCATAAGCTTTATCGCAATCAAACTTATTAGCAAACAGAGCCGCTCTTGATTGGTCACGTGCTGACACCGCGTAGAGTTCGCCAAATGAGCAGTGCTCGGTGAGTGCGGTCGCAAAGCGGTTAGCGATGTTACCTAATCCAGCTATGCCCCATTTAATCTTGCGTTGCGTGTCACTCATCATTTACTCCAATCGTTGTTTTGTCTCAGTGTACTTAGAGACGCTACAAACAAATAGAGAACAGATCTTTCAATCTGTTCTCTATTTTTGTAATTCTAATCGAAGGGGCGGTTTTAGCTTTGTGTGGAGCGCTTCCAATCCGCTAGAGCTTGAATGTGCTTTGGTCCAATACCGCAGCAACCACCAACAATATTGGCACCAAGTTCGTGCCAGCGTTTTGCGTAAGCTAAGTAACCTTGGCCATCTAACTCGCGCATTTCTTGAAGCATGTCATTCGCTTCATGTTCACTGCTGATCGGCGCAAAGTTATTCGCATAGACACCGATTTCTAGATCTTGGCCTAACTCATCCATAACCTGTTTGGTATCGATAATCGCTTGATCCATTACTTCCGGTACTGAACAGTTAAACATGATGCCTGTCGCGTTAGACTGACAAACCAGTTTGACGGCTTCTTTTACGCTCTCACCAGAACGAATCGATGCAAAGTCGCCTTTGGTATCTTCTAAGCTAAAGGCGTAGTAACACGGTTTCGTTGATTGCTTCAGTACCGTATGAATGGATTCAAACTCTTGTATGCTGCATAGGGTTTCTACTAACCATAGGTCGATATTTGGTTCTTGTGCATCATAGAGGGTTTGAATGATAGATGCCGCTTGTTCGACTTTGAATAAGTCAGGTCGGTAGCTACCAAATGGTGGTGGGATAGAGCCTGCTACTTTGACCGCTTGAGGCGCTTGGTCAGCAACTGCTCTAGCTAATTCGCCAGATAGCGCTGCTAGCTCGAATCCTCTTTGTGCGAACAGTTCTTCACCCAAATGAAAAGGCACACACGCATAGCTGTTGGTAATTATGATTTCAGCGCCTGCATCGACAAAGTTTTGGTGCGCTTGGCTAACAAAATCCGGAGCTTCAATCAGCGCTTGAGCGCTCCAAAGAGGCTGCGAGAAGGGGGCGCCAATTTCTTTGAGTTCTCGGCCCATGCCGCCATCAAGTATGGTGAGTGTTTTCATATTCAATACTATCTAAAACAATTGCTGAAGTTCTGCCGTCACCATATCAGACAACCTTGCTTGACTAAAGCTGTCCAAGCACGAGGTTTTTAACTAAGCCGATACTGCATAGATAGGAATAATAAAATTTTGTACCTCTGGCGCTATGTTGTATTAGATTTGGGGGATATATTATTAATCTAGGGCTAGTGATTAATTCGAACTCACAAGTTGTAGAGGAAAGTGCGTTGAAGTTAACGAATAAACTTGTGCGTTACCCGCACATTGATGTTGATCGTGCGTTTGAAAAAGAAGATGAGCTATTGCAGCAGATTCAGGATGGTGAGATTGGGCAAGCCTTGATGTTGTGGCAAGCCAAAACGCCGACACTTGTTTTGCCTGCAGGTAAAAAGTGGCCAGTGACGTTGGAGTCTAGAAAGCAACTTGAGGCACAAGGTTGGCAACTCTCTTCGCGTAAAACGGGTGGTGCTCCCGTTCCCCAGTTACCGGGAGTCATTAACCTATCGCACATTTATCATTGGCCTTCCGACGAAGCGTATAATATTCAAAAAGCGTATCTACATCTGTGCAATGTCTTGACCCTGTTTTTTAAAGAGTTAGGCGTTGATGTCGATGTACACGCAACCCCGCGTTCTTATTGCGATGGTGACTATAACCTCAATATCAATAAGCAAAAAATAGTGGGTACTGCTCAGCGTGTTTTGTTGAAACACGGGGGCGGTCAAATCGTACTTTCGCAAGCTTGTATCCTATTAGATGTCGACTTAGATAACATCGTTGCACCAGTAAATTTTTATAATCAAATCTGCGGTAACCCAACCATTGTAGAGCCGCACGTTCATACGCTTTTATCTGAACATGTAACGCCCTTGCCCAACGTAGACTCACTCTTTCAGCAGTTAAGCCAAGCCTTTATTAAGCACGCATAGTGCGAGTCTACTTTAAACTCTATACGAACTAGTTGGGGCACGAAAAATTCCAAAACTATGTGTTGTTGAGAACGAATGGGTTGAAGTTGAGGGAGCGGAAACTTTATAATGTTACTTGTAACATAATAAAGAGTTCAAATAGTTATGACAGAACAGCACAAGAAAACTCGAACCACACTGCAAGATGTGGCAGACAAAGTAGGCGTCACTAAGATGACCGTCTCCCGTTACATGCGCAACCCCGATTCAGTTGCAGCCAAAACTCGCGAGAAAATTGCTGCGGTTATTGAAGAGATGGGATACATCGAAAACAAAGCGCCAGCGATGCTCTCTAAGTCGTCGAGTAAAGCGATCGGTATCTTACTTCCTTCTCTATCAAACCAAATCTTCGCGGCTTTTGTTCAAGGTATTGAAACCGTGACTAAAGAGAATGGCTATGAGACCTTACTCGCTCACTTTAGTTATGACGCAGTAGAAGAGGAAGAAAAAATTGCCTCGTTGCTCTCTTATCATGTTGATGGGCTGATACTCACCGAAAGTCACCACACACCTCGCACATTACAGATGATTAAGAACTCAGGGGTGTCTGTGGTTGAAACCATGGAATTGCCAAGTAACCCGATCGATATGGTTGTCGGCTTAGACCATATCGATGCTTCTTATCATGTTGTGAAGCGCATGATTGAAGCGGGAAAACGTTCTATTGCTTACTTCGGTGCGAGGCTTGATGCTCGAACACAATTGCGTTTGCAAGGGTATGATAAAGCGATGCGTGAGGCTGGATTAGAGCCTAAGCATGTTTTGACTGAACAGCACTCAAACTTCTCTTTAGCTGAAGATCTGCTTGATCGTGCTCTGGCTGATTACCCAGATCTTGATGGTGTTTTCTGCACCAATGATGATATCGCGATTGGTACTTTGCTTATCGCTCAGCAACGCGGGATAGAAGTGCCGAAACAGCTTGCTGTGGTTGGTTATAACGCGTTAGATATTGGACAAACCATTCGACCAAAATTGACTAGTGTGGATACTCCACGTTATGAGATGGGTAAGAAAAGCGCTGAGTTACTGCTTGCTCGATTGAAAGGTCAAAACATTTCGGAAACGATAGTGGATATGGGCTATCGCATTACCGATGGCGAGAGTGTGTAGTCAAGCCAAGCATATTAGCAATCGAAAAGGGGACACTAGGATGTCCCCTTTACTTTTGAATTTACGTGAGAACGCGTTTAAACGATAAAGCTTGCACCTTGATCGGCACTTGAAACACTTTGGCGCATGACGCTGAATAAGTTTCGCCCCAGAGTTTGTTCTTCTGCTTTAACCTCAAACTTCTGAGCTTGGCGAGCCTGCATATCGCTGAGGTCATTGAGTTCGCCATTCGTGCAATCTAGGCGCAAGATATCCCCGTCCCTGACAAGTCCAATTGCTCCACCTCGAATGGCCTCCGGCGAGACATGAATCGCAGATGGTATTTTCCCAGAGGCACCAGAGAGGCGACCATCAGTAACCAGAGCGACTTTAAACCCCTGTTTTTGTATGTTGCCAAGAATAGGCATGAGCTTATGCAGTTCCGGCATCCCGTTTGCTGCAGGTCCATTGTTTATCACTACAACAATACAGTCTTTATTGAGTTCGCCTCGCTGATAGGCGGCTTCCACCTTATGTTGACAGTCGAAAACCACAGCTGGAGCTTCTATTACACGCTGTTCTTCGGCGACAGCTGAGACTTTAATGACTGCATTGCCTAGGTTTCCAGAAAGCACTCGTGTCCCACCTGTTGCTTGAAAGACGTGTTCCGGCCCCGCGATGACGTCGTGGTCTGCTGATTGTTCACACGTTCGCCAAATCAGCCGTCCATCTTCAATCTCAGGAATTGTCATTTGTTCTTCAAACGATCCAAAGGTTGGTGTGACATCACGATGCAGCAGGTTGTCTTGGTTCAGACGATGTAACAATGCTGGAACTCCGCCTGCCGCTTGGAATGCATTCATGTCAGCTGGACCATTTGGATAAACTCTGGCAAGTAAAGGAACGACTTCGGATAAATCGCTGATGTCTTGCCAAGTGAGAATAAACCCAGCAGCACGCGCGACCGCGACCATGTGAATGCTGTGGTTAGTGCTGCCACCTGAGGCGAGTAGAGCAACAATGCCATTGATTAAGCTTTTAGCAGTAAAGACTTCAGAGAGCGGGCGGAAATTTGAAGCTTGTGGTGTCATTGAAGCAATTTCAATGGCGGCATGCTGAGTGAGTGATGCGCGCAATTCAGAGTCAGGGTGAATAAACGCTGAGCCTGGTAGCATCAAGCCCATTGCTTCGAATACGAGCTGATTAGTGTTCGCGGTGCCGTAAAATGTACATGTACCAGCGGAGTGGTAAGCGTTGCATTCCATATCAAGTAGAGCGCTTTTTCCTACTTTACCTGCGGCATACTCTTGGCGTACGTTTACTTTCTCTTCATTGCTAATCCCGGTTGCCATTAATCCTGCTGGAACAAAAGCAGTTGGCAAGTGTGCAAAGGAGAGTGCTCCCATTAACTGCCCTGGGGCGATTTTATCGCAGATTCCGAGTAATAGTGTGGAATCAAAAACGTTATGGCTGAGCGACATAGCCGTGGACTGAGCAATTAAGTCTCTTGAAAACAAAGACATATCCATGCCTGGTTGCCCTTGAGTTACTCCATCACACATTGCTGGTACACAACCCGCTACTTGAGATGTATGGCCGAACTTAGCTAACGCCTTTTTGATCTGATCAGGATAGTGCTGATAGGGCTGGTGGGCGCTTAACATATCGTTGTAAGAGTTGATTAACGCCACATTAGATTTAGTCAGATCTAAGATGGCTCTTTTCTCATCGGAACAAGAAGCGGCGACAGCATGAGCCAAGTTGCCACAAGAGAGCCCTTTCCCTCCTTTTCCTGCTGAGGCTTGTTGCTGAGTTCGGCTTAAAAATTCTTGACGAGTCGCCGTACTGCGATCGAGCAATCGCTGAGTAACCGCTTGGATCATTGGGTGGATCATACAACGGCCTCATCGGTCATAGAGAGAACAATTGCCGCACAATCAACAACCTTGTCAATATCGCTATTAATGCTAATAACGACGGTATCGGCTTCATTATCCGGTCTTTCTAACGCTTCAAACTGGCTTTTAATCATGTTCTCTTTCATGAAGTGGCCTTGACGTTGGCGCATGCGCTGCAAGATTAGGTCAATATCTCCATCGAGAAACAGGAAGGTAATGTTCTTGTTTCCCTCTCGAATTTGGTCACGGTATTTTTTCTTCAAGGCCGAGCACACGATAATGCCGTGTTCATTTTTGCTTTCTAAGCTATAAGCAGCATCACGTACACGCTCTAACCACGGGGTGCGATCATCATCGTTTAGAGGTTGCCCTGATGCCATTTTTTGAATATTTGCTCGAGGATGTAGGTCGTCACCATCAATAAACTTACGTCCAAGCCTTCTTGCTAACTGCTCGCCTACTGTGCTCTTCCCACAAGCACTGACTCCCATGACGATAACACTACTACCAGTCATAACTCAATCCTCTTTACAAATTTGCGCGTGATCTCAATTTTGAACATCGCTTGAAAATATGGCTTTATCTTATAAGTGTTATCGGTAACATGTTACCGGTAACTTAAGGAAGTGTGATGAAGGACACAAAACAACATTTCACAACAATTGTGGTTGTTTTTGCACCGCATTGACTCAGAAATGGTCACATCTCACTATATTTCGCGTTTAAAAAATCACTGAAAAGAGATCTTTGGGGGATAAAATGGCCAACGATTACCGCGCAATTGCGAAATCTGTTGTTGAGCATCTTGGGGGCAAAACAAACGTTGCAGCCCTGACACACTGTATGACTCGACTACGATTCGTTTTACACAGCCAAGATGGCGTCGATATCAACAAATTGAAAGCACTGAAAGGTGTGATGGGTGTTGTTGATAATGGTGACAAAGTACAAGTTATCATTGGTAACGAGGTATCGTATGCATACAAGGAAGTGATGGCGCTTTGCGATCTATCAGATGCTGTTGAGTCAGAAGCTCCTGCAAAAAAAGAGAAACTAACGGCTAAATCAATTGGTGCGAAAATGTTAGACGCACTGGTTGGCACTATGTCGCCTCTTATCCCCGCAATCATTGGCGGATCAATGGTTAAACTTCTAGCCATGGTGCTAGAGATGCTAGGTTGGGTTGAGCCTAACGCACCTACGTTAATTATTCTGAAAGCTATCGGTGACGGTGCCTTCTTCTTCCTACCTGTTATGGTTGCCGCTTCAGCATCGATCAAATTCAAGACCAACATGTCTCTTTCCATTGCGATTGCTGGTGTCTTGATTCATCCAAATTTTATGGAATTGATGGCGCAAGCAGCAGAAGGCAAGCACGTTGATTTCTTCGGTATTCCAATTACTTCAGTTAAGTACACCTACACAGTTATTCCTGTGTTAGTCATGACTTGGGTACTGTCTTACATCGAGCGTTGGGTGGATAGCATCACGCCAGCGGTAACCAAAAACTTCCTCAAACCAATGTTGATCGTATTGATTGCAGCGCCAATTGCGATTGTATTGATTGGTCCATTTGGTATTTGGGTAGGTACGGCACTTTCAGCGCTTGTTTACACAATTCATGACACATTAGGTTGGTTGTCGGTTGCAATCATGGGCGCGCTTTGGCCGTTACTAGTGTTGACTGGTATGCACCGTGTGTTTACGCCAACCATAATCCAAACTATTGCTGAAACTGGTCGTGAAGGCATGGTTATGCCATCAGAGATCGGTGCCAATATCGGTATGGGTGGCGCGTGTCTTGCTGTTGCTTACAAAACTAAGAACAGCGCGCTGAAACAAACTTCCTTGGCTGCTGGTGCTTCCGCTATTTTCGCGGGTATCTCTGAGCCAGCATTGTACGGTGTGCTTGTTCGTCTGAAACGCCCTCTGATCGCAACAATGATTACTGGTTTTATCGTAGGTGCGTTAGCGGGCATGGGTGGCCTTGCGAGTCACTCAATGGCGGCGCCAAGCTTGTTTACTAGCGTGCAGTTTTTTGACGTGAATGACCCTATGAGCATCGTTTGGGTGTTTGGGCTTATCGCATTGTCTATCGTGCTGTCATTCGTCCTAACTCTAGTTCTAGGCTTTGAAGATATTCCTGAAGACGACGCCAATGAAAAAACAAATACGGAATCAGCAAAGAAAGAAGCTGATAAAGCAGAAGAGAAGGTCACAGTGGTATCTGCTTCTTAACTGATATTGATTTTATTTATTCAGTCACCTTACCTCATCGTAAGGTGACTTTTATTGTTTCCGAGGTATTCGATGTCAAATATTCAATTTCCTGACGATTTTTTATGGGGCGGTGCAATTGCTGCAAACCAGTCTGAAGGCGCGCACTTAGCGGGTGGTAAAGGCCTAACAACCGTAGATATGATTCCTTACGGTGAGAACCGCATGCCAATCAAACTTGGTCAGGTTGATAAGGTGACGCTCAGCGAAGACGAGTTCTACCCAAGCCATAACGCGATAGACTTTTATCATCGTTACAAAGAAGACATCGCCTTGCTGGCAGAGATGGGATTTAAAGTGTTCCGCGTATCCATCGCTTGGAGCCGAATTTTTCCAAAGGGTGATGAGCTAGAGCCGAACCAAGCTGGTTTAGATTTTTACCGTGATGTTTTTGAAGAGTGTAAGAAATACGGCATTGAGCCACTCGTTACCTTGTGTCATTTCGATGTGCCAATGCACTTAGTTAATGAGTATGGCTCGTGGCGTAATCGTAAGATGATTGAGTTCTTTAGCCGTTACGCGAGAACCTGTTTTGAGAACTACAAAGGTTTGGTGAAGTATTGGCTAACCTTTAATGAGATTAATATTCTGCTGGCAAGCCCGTTTTCGGGGGCTGGATTGTTGTTCCAAGAAGGCGAAAATCACGATCAAGTGAAATACCAAGCCGCTCACCATGAGCTAGTGGCGAGTGCTTTAGTGACTAAAATTGCCCATGAAGTGGACGAGCAGAACCAAGTGGGTTGCATGTTAGCGGGCGGTAACTTCTACCCATACTCTTGCAAGCCTGAAGACGTACTCATGGCGATGGAAAAAGACCGTGAGAACCTATTCTTTATCGATGTTCAATCGCGTGGTTACTACCCATCTTATGCTCAAAAGGTATTTGATAACAAAGGTGTGGTACTAGAGACACAAGAAGAAGATTTCGAGATCTTGAAAAATACTGTCGATTTCATCTCTTTCAGTTACTACGCTTCACGTTGCGCTTCTGCTGACATGGATGCAGGGAATACGAGTGCAGCGAACGTTGTTAAGTCAATCAAAAACCCTCATCTACCAGCCAGTGACTGGGGGTGGGTGATCGATCCTACTGGTCTTCGTATCACGATGAATACCCTATACGATCGTTACCAGAAACCACTTTTCTTAGTTGAGAACGGCTTAGGCGCTCGTGACATCTTGGATGACAAGGGTGAAGTAAACGATGACTACCGTATCGATTATCTTCGTCAGCACATTGTTGCGATGCACGAAGCGATGGAAGATGGTGTTCCACTGATGGGGTACACACCTTGGGGTTGTATTGATTTGGTTGCAGCGTCGACAGGGGAAATGAGTAAGCGTTACGGTTTCATTTATGTAGATAGAGACAACCTAGGCAATGGAACTCTGAATCGAATTCCGAAAAAGTCGTTCCATTGGTACAAAAAAGTCATTGCGAGCAATGGCAGTGATTTAGCGTAATCTTCCAGTTCAAAATAAGAGAAACGAACAATGAAAACTATTGAACAGCGACTCAGAGACACTCGGATTGTTCCTGTTATCGCTATTAACGATGTTGCCCAAGCGGTTCCTCTTGCCAAAGTGTTGGTAGAGAATGGCCTACCTTGCGCAGAAGTAACGTATCGTACAGACGCGGCAGCAGAGTCTATTCGTTTGATGCGAGAAGCCTACCCTGAGTTACTGATTGGCGCTGGTACAGTACTAACGACAGAGCAGGTGGATATTGCGATTGATGCGGGTGTTGATTTTATTGTGAGTCCTGGCTTAAACCCGACAACGGTAAAATACTGTCAGCAGCGTGGCGTTGCGATTGTACCGGGTGTCAACAATCCCAGCTTGGTTGAGCAAGCAATGGAAATGGGTCTTAAAACTCTTAAGTTCTTTCCTGCAGAGCCATCAGGTGGTGTTGCTATGTTGAAAGCACTTTCGGCAGTGTATCCAGTTAACTTTATGCCGACAGGTGGCGTGAGTCCTGCTAACGTAGATTCTTACTTAGCACTGAAATCAGTCGTTGCCTGCGGTGGTACTTGGATGGTTCCTACCGACAAAATGGATAAGGGCGATTGGGAAGGTATCGCGGAGCTAGTTCGCGCAATTGGCTAAAAATATAAATGTGAGAACAAAGGGCCGGTTGATACCGGCCTTTTTATTTCCCCTAAGTTTGTTCTCTGTATAGATAGACGGAATATCTAGAAAAAGTTAGTTAACTTAGTGGTTAAGCAGAATGTGTCACCTTTAGTTTCGCTTGTAACAGCTGCTCGATAACTTCCACCAGTTTACGGTTTTTAGTGGGATCAAGCGCATCGTTGTGAGGGTCCTTGAATAATCCAGAGTCATTATCGAAGTATCGCCCTGAGGCATCGGCAAATTCATCGCTGAGCGCTGCACGGCAAAGGATGTCTGCGCCAATTGCAAGATCATTACCATCAACGCCATAAGCATCTTTGACCAGCTTGCTCCCCAAGAAAGAGGCTGGGTTTACTGGAATAACCGCGAGGCCGTTAGTTGCTGGGCTATTTGCTAAGGCATTCGCCAAATCAATCGACCACATCGTGAGTGCGAGTTTACTTTGTGCGTAAACGGGGCCATCCAATTCTCCTGCATTTGGGCTGATAAGGGCATTTAAATCTACGGGTGATTGAGCTGCTGAAGATAGGTTGACGATACGGCCGTGCGTATCAAAAAGAGGGAGCAGCTTTTGTGTTAGTAGATAAGGCGCAATCGTGTTAACCACAAAACGCACATCAAGGTTGTCTGGAGTTGTGACTTCCGACACCTTATACACGCCTGCGTTGTTGATAAGAACGTCGAGTCGCTGGTGGTAAGCCATTATCTGAGTTGCGAGCGCTTCGACTTCTGAGAGTGTTGATAGGTCTGCAACATAACTTTCAATGACTGCTGTCTTAGAAAGTCGAGATAGAGCTGCGGCAACTTTGTTGATCTTGGCAGGGCTTCGACCATGAATCAGAATGTGGTGTCCCTGCTGAGCGAGCATTTTTGCGGTCTCTAAACCAATGCCATCTGTGGCTCCTGTGATCAGAATTGTTTTCTGCATATCTTTCCCTTGATATCGATTCCGAAGCACTTTTATAACAAAGTTTAATTGCGCAAAGTTTCTAATACCTCACAGGATAGAGAGAAGGCATGTGTTCGTTATTGAGAAAATCTTAATTTATGATGTGTAAAGTTTTGAGAAGGGAGTAAGCCTCAACCGTCGAAATTGGTTGAGGCTTTGTCGTTAGTAGCCTGTGGCTATTTTAGCTTGGTCTGACGTTGTTATCGTTATATCGCTCCGGCTTGTGGTACTTAATAGCAAGTATTTAAAGTTACTATTAGAGCTATTCCCATTTAGAGCTCGTTACGATGAATAAATGGTACACCCAACACATATAGCAAAAAATAAAGTAAGCTTTATTTAACGTATCACGAACAGTGATGTGTTTTAGTTGTATTAAGGTATCGGTTCAGAATGAAACCTTGTCGTATGCTAAATACGGCCTCAAGCAAACATGGAGAGCTGCTGTGAGCGATATTGAAAAGCTAGACCTGAATCTACTAAGTGTGTTTTTAGAGGTGTACCGATTGAAGTCGATTACTTTGGCCTCCGAATCTCTTGGCATGACTCAACCTGGAGTGAGTGGCGCTTTGAAGCGTTTACAAGGTCAACTCGATACCGACCTCTTTATTCGCGAAGGGCGCGGGATCACGCCTACCAATGCGGCAGTGCAATTAGCGATTCGAGTGGAACCTGCCTTAGAAGGGATAACCAGCGCGGTCAGCACGCTAAAGCAGTTCGATAATCAGCAGCATCATGTGTTTCGAATTTTGGTTAACGAAATCGGTCTCAACAAACTTCAGCCTCTCGTTGAACGGGATAAGACCTTAGGCAATATCTCAATCGAATTTAACATGGTGCCGAACAACGAAGAGGAGTTGCTTCAAAGCTTGAGCATGCAGCAAGCGGATCTCGCGATCGATATTCATTACCCGCAAGTGAATGGCTATATGACAAAGCCAGTAATTGAAGATGAGCTAGTGCTTATAGCTCGAAAAGGTCACCCTAGAATCAATGGCTCGGTAACACAAGAGCAGTATTATGACGAAAAACACATTACGTTTCGGATGCGTCGAACTCGCCTATACACGGCAGAATACTTCACTAAAACGCCACTCAAGCAAAGGAAAGTGAGTGCAGAGTGTGATTCGATCATGACCATGTGTGTATTGGTAGCGGGATCGGATTGCGTAGGCAGTACGTCACGTGATTTTGCTAATCAATTTGCGGAGACCTTCCAGCTACAAGTATTGGAACAACCATTCGAAATTGTTCCGATGCAGCAATACATGATCTGGCATAAAAGAACCGACTTGAATTCTGCCCATCAGTGGTTAAGAGATAAGGTTCAGCAATACATGAAGAAGTCTGAAAACAGCTGAATCTGAAGATAGAACTATAAAAATGGCCTCTAAAATGAGGCCGCTTTTGTTCTTGATTGTTCCACTTTTATTGATAATCAAAGTGAAATTATGCCGAACTTAGCTTGCTCGTTGGCGACGTTTTTGGCGTGCATTTTTGAACATCTGCGTTGGAGATAAACCGGTCACCAGCATGGTACCAGTGATAACCAAGATAGAGCCAACCACAGTATTAATGCCAATAGCTTCACCTAAGAACAAGTTACCCCAAAGGATGCCAAAAACGGGAATTAGAAAGGTAACTGAAAGCGCTGAAGGCGCACCAAGCTCATTGATGAGATTGAAATAAAGCAGGTACGCTAACCCGGTACATACTGCACCTAATAAGATGACCGATGTGGTAATCGTGAGATCGGGTGCCTCTCTCATTGGCATGAAAAACACAAAGGGTAATACGATTAACACTGCTGCCCACATGCTGCCGTGGGCATTGTTGAAAGCTTCAACCTTAGGTGCTGTTTTGGTGTAGTTAGACGCGATACCGTAGCTAAATGCGGCCATCACGGCTGCAAAGATTGGAAGAATGGCTTCTTGGCCAATATTGAATGCATCCCAACCAACTAACACGCTAACCCCAGTAACACCAACACCTAGCCCAAGTAATACCTTGCTCTCAAGTGCAGTTTTGGTCCATATAGCTCCAATGATTGCCGCCCATATCGGTGCCGTGGAGTTCAGGATCGCGAGGGTTGAAGCATTCAGTGTTTGAGCCGCATAAGCGAAACACAAAAAAGGAAGCGCGGTGTTAAACAAACCGAGAATGAAAAAGTGTTTCGAGTGAGCATTAAATGAGAGCTTTCTCTTTAGATAAAATGAAACCAAAAGTAGGGTGATTGCCGCGCATAAAACTCGCGCTTCAATTAGGACCGCTGGGCCTAAAGGATTGGCCGCAATTCTCATGAAAAGGAATGAACCTCCCCATATGGCGGCTAGCATTATCAATTTAAAATAGCTCACAGTTTAAATCTCGATTGTGTAAAACACCGACTATGGAGCAAAGCTAACTATTACACAAACTGAGATAGCAATATTGCGCAGCGACTGGGCGAAATGTCACCGATAAAATAGGAATGCTAATGGTACTTTCTGTTCTGTTTATCCTTCCTTATTTGGCGAGTAATCTAGTGTCATACGTAAACATTAGGTGATAAAAATGAAGATTGAACATATCGCGATTTGGACCAAACAACTCGAAGTACTTAAACGATTTTATGAAGATTACTTTGGCGCGACATCTAACCAGAAATACCACAATCCAACCAAAGGCTTTTCGTCTTACTTCTTGTCTTTTGAGAGTGGTAGCCGCTTAGAGATCATGGAAATGGACTCGGTTCCTGAATCGAAAGATGACATCTATGATCAATTCACTGGCTTCATTCATATGGCTATTTCATTGGGTTCAGAGCAAGCAGTAGATGAGCTTACTCGCCGCTTGGTTGAAGAGGGGTATGAACGCTTAGATGGTCCAAGAAGAACCGGTGATGGCTATTATGAGAGCTGTGTACTCGATCCTGATGGTAATCGCTTGGAACTTACCGTTTAATGTAAGAACTCGATTGAATGACTTACGGATTTGAGGGGGCAATGATGAAGCGAATTTTGGCTTTTGTTTTTAGTCTGAGTTTGATGGGATGTACGTCCTCAGAGCTAGCACAGGTTGATGCACCAGAGACAACAATCGAACCATCTCAACCGATTGGCTACCTTGGCTTTAAAGAGCATCAAGTGTGGGCTATCAAATTTAATGATTGTACGGTTTACGATCTAATCGGAGCTCAACCGTATCAATGGTTTGACCGAACTTCTGCGTCTGTAAGTTGTTATACGTTTAAGCCAAGCGATGCTATTGCCCCTTTGCCTGTTTATTCGAGTGCAAGTTTTGAAAGTGAGCAGCTTACCTCAATTGAACGCTTTCAAGAGCTACAGGTGTCGGATTCTGGCTGGGGCCGCTTTCCTATTGTCTATGAGAAAAACGGCACTAATTGGCTAAGGGTAAAAGAAGGTTGGATTCATCTTACGCTCGCCGATCAGACGCTCGTCCAGTTCTATCCTGGAACTCAAGATCAGTCTGCTAAATCACAACACGATCAGTATTTTGAGCACCATTGATAAACGAATGATCAATGCCCCTCGTTAAATGGGGTTTGGGGCATAAATAGCTAATCAGTTAACAGTTAGCCTGAACAATAGACTGTTAGTGTTTCCGCTTCACTTTTATGATAAACGGTAGGATGGCACTGAATAAAATCACGCTCGCACCGATCAAAGCGAGTGAGTTTGGTAGCTCAGCAAACAACAGATAGCCTAGAACCATTGAGTAGATCATTTGTGAGTATTCGACATTCGACACCACGTTCGCTTCCCCCCATTTATAAGCTGTCACTCCAAACCACTGCCCGATAGAAGAGATAACGCCGACCAGAACTAATAAAGCCAGTTCAGACCATGTCGGCCATTGCCATTCAATGATCGCTGGGATTAACGCAACAGCGCCAACAAAGATGGCTTGGTAGGCCAATACAACGGTTTTCGATTCTACATTCGCCATTTTCCTTACACAGATAACCGCAATAGCAGCACCTAATGCCGCGACTAATCCTGTTCCAACATAGAACATAGATTCGCTTTCTAAGGAGGGTTGTACGACTAACATCACTCCAGTAAAGCCAATTAGGATCGTCGTCATGCGAGCCCAACCAACGTTTTCTTTCAGGAATAAACGAGAGATAACTGCCACGAACAACACTTTCAGAAATCCTAATGCGGTTGCATCGGCAAACGGAATATTACTGACGGTTAAGAAGCTGAAGTAGAGTGCGATGAACGCTCCTGTGACACGCCATACATGCATCGACACCATTTTAGGGTGGAGCATTGCATCGATGTTGCTGATTATCGATGGCATTAATAAGGTCACAAAAACCAGTTGGCGAAATAGCAAGATCTGGAAAATATCAATGCTCTGGCTCAACTCGCGGACAATAACGCCGACTAATATGAACAGCGCATTTGAGATAAGCGCCAGTGCAATTCCTTTTGCTGGGTCGGACAGTCCGTCGAAAAATGAAAGCAGCGGACGAGGTACTGCGAAGGAACGATGAATAGACATAACACACCTCTTGATGAATGGGTGCTGAGCATAAAGCCTACACTGGTAGACGGGTCAAATAAGTTATCAAGAAAACTCTGAGGAGTAACGGATAGGAATTAATGAATCTTTCATAAATTTAATTAATAGGAATGAGGTAAAACCATATAGATTATTTTTATCACGATAAACGAAAGTTTATTTTATAACTTAATGATGAAAATTAAATTTTGACAAATTTAACGAGACCTGAAGTTTACTCGATAATAAGCAAAGTGATGATTATATCCTCTTTATTTATATGGTTAACTTTCTATGAATATATTCTAAATTATAAAAAACGTTCTAAAATCATTGATATTGTTAACATTAAGTGTGGGTATTGATGCGAGTGACAACAAATAAACATGCCGAATTTTATAAAAACTAATCCTTCTTTGTTGTGGAGGTGAGTGATTACTTGAATATTGTTGAACTATTAACATTAAGGTCAATGTAACTTATTGTTTTATATTTGGATGGTTTGTAAGTTTGTTTTATGTCCTAGTTTGGCTTTTCAATATTTAGAAATTTTACATTGCTAAGGTGATTAATTAACTTGGCGCTGTCCGTTTAATCAATTAAATGGGTTGTAAGTAATGGTTATCGGAATGGTCAATGGCGTTTACAAATTTGATGATGTGAACATTAAATAAGGCAAAGACCTTAAGATGATTTAATTATCAAAAAACTGTCATATCTAAAGATAACTGTGCTTTTTATTTAATTTCTTAACGAATAATGTTGAGGGTCAATACTATGAAGTTATCGATGAAGAAGTCATTGTTATTAGCAATGTCGGCGTGTGTTTTTTCTAATGTAAGTGTTGCTGCCATTAATGGTGATTATCATGTGGTCGACGATGATCTGACGGCTGATCATAATGAAAGCAATGGTGTACCAATGCCTTTTTATGCTAACGGAAGAATGCAGTCAAAACTCAGCGTTTCTGTTTCTTTTGCGGATAGCTACGGCAGACCAGTGACCGTATCTAAGAGTGACTTAGAGGGGGCGATATCTTTTTACCTAAAGAATAGTGGGCTGGAGTTAGGCAAAGATAAAGACTGCAGTTACGGAAGAGGTTGTTGGGGATACACGTTGAATCCAAATGACTACTCTCACCAAATGGGTAGCAGTTACGGTTACTCGAAAACCCTTCCTACGTCTCGTGTTTCAGCAAGTGATACTAAATTAACCGCTTGGGTGTATAGCAACGAAGTCGCTCAATATCGTGAAGTGTGTATGAAGGTTAAGTTCGATGCCGGAAGCCAGTATGACAACAATTACTACGATAGCTGTGCCTTCCCGAATGAAAGCACTGCGTTCTACCAAAGCGTGCAGCCTAAGTCTTACAGCGCTGCTGATTTTTCTGAGCTTGGAGAGGGTGAGTTGGTGTGGGAAGAAGCCAACGCCGACGGGTTCTATTTTGATAAAGCAGAGATGCGTAACTTTTATGTGACGCCGAAAGATACGTCCGTTCAACTGGTTCAGGTTGCTATGGATAACTTTGACGAGTCGGATAGCGATAAAGTGTTCCTAAACGATGAATGGTTGGGCTGCTACTCAGATTGCCCAGATGATAATCGCTCTGTGAAAGGTTATATATTTGTTCCAGGTTCAGAGCGCAATGTCTCTGACGAGTATGTTTGGAATAGTGCTGCTGGTGAAGGCAGAACTGCTGTGTGGCGTGTTAACCAACAGCTGAGATCAGTGACTCTTAGCAAGCTGTTATATTCGAATAACGCAACATCAAACAACGATTCGCAAAAGGAGTACCGATTTACTGTATTTGACCAGTACGGTAACAAGGGACCATTGAAGCTTACTTATCCTCAAAGTGAATTTACTGGTGGTGGTCAGAAATGGGATTACACCCGTTGGACCCTAGTTAGCCAATAACATTCGAACAAAACAGAGTTAGCTCAACCATTTGGGCTAACTCATTCACTTTAGGGGAAATTTATGTCTAATTGGACTTCAAATGCTTTTAACTTTGATAGCTTTTGTTCGGGCGGCGTAGACCAAAGAACCAGAAGCTACTCATACCAAATCTTACTTGGCTCTCTTATTGGTAACTGGCTCAAGGGACCAAACCTCGACATCTCCATTCAATTCTCTCCTTACTCAGCCGACAACCTTGGTTTTGGTAAAGGCTGGAAGTTGAATCTCCCGAGATACGATATTGAAAACAAACAACTCTACCTGGCCAATGGACAATCCTATCGCGCCGAATTAAATGCCAATCTAGAAATGAGTATTCGCTACAAAAAGCTGCTCGATTTTTCGGTATCGTCTAGTGCGAATGGTTACGAAATTACTTATAAAAATGGCCGTACTGATATTCTAGATAAAGATGGCAATATCATTAAGGTAGTTCAAAGCAATGGACATGCTCTCTACTTTTCTTGGCTCAATATTGGCGGCAAGAAGCGCTTGGACAAAGTTTGGGACGACAGAACAGATAAGCAAACAGCACTGCTGTGGGTTGAATATGTGAGCGCAGGGCGCATAAACATTTTTACCAATATTGGCAGCACCCATGAAGCCTTTTTTAGTCTTACGTTAAACAACAGTAAGCTGGTTCAATGCAATTTACCCGAGCGTGCGGGGAGCTATGGCTTTGGCTATCAAGATATTGGTTCGTACACGTTAATTGATGAAGTGGTCCATCCTTGCGGTTTGACTGAAAGGCTAAGATACCGAGCCGATGGTATTCGAATTAATTCGATGACCTATCTACCTGCGGTGACTGCTCATGATGTGCTGACTCTCAACTCTCCTATCATTACGACAACCTATGACAGCATTGGTACCGATAGTCGTAATTTTATGGGGTACGGATCGCCTGGTGGCGAGTTGAGCGAAGGGCTTGATAATTTGCTGGAGCGCGGCAGAGAGTACAGCTATCGCGTACAAAAAATTGAAAATGGCTCTATTGTCACTGCTCAAACCTACAACCAATTCCACTTACTTGTTGAAGAAGCTCGACACGTCGATGGCAACCTTGTTCATTTGAAAAGGTTGGACTATCCCGCCCTTGATAATCAAGAGTTTTCCGCTCAACCCGCTCAGTACTCATTGATCAGTAAAGAGGAGCAGATCTGGTTTTCTGGATCGGATAGCCAAGCTCAAAATAGATTCTGGGACTTTGATGAATACGGCAACATGCTTAGATTTGTCGACGAGAATAGTATTACGGAACACTATGAATACTATGCTAAAAATGGTGAGACGGGCTGTCCGGCATCACCAACTGGCATGGTGAATTTCGTCAAGTCTCGCACGTTAGACAATGGCTCAGAACAAAGAGTGATCGCATACCAGTATGCTTCTCTAGAGGGTTTAAATGGTCAGCGAGACGTGGTGCTGAGCTTAGAAGAAGATACGCAACGCTACCAAACTCATTATGCCTATCAAACTGATACGCGTGATACCTATTCATTTAGTCGACTGGCTTCGGTGCAAAATGACATCCTTCATCCTAATGGTGTCTATTCTGCCACTTCGCGCTATCAGTATGCACTGGATAATGATGTCCTTGAAGAACACGAAGAACTGACTTGTCATGATAATACGAAAACCAACCTTGTTGTCGGTCACTACCTTGATATTGGCGAGTTAGCGCGACATGTCGACTCGGATGGTGTCAGTTGTTCATTTGCGTATGACACGCTGCGAAGAACCACCGAAGAGCGTATTGAAGGAAGTGCATCCCGTTCGTACCAATACCTTGTTGATACAGGTTTGAGCCGACAAACTCTGTTGTTAACAGACTGCAAAGGTAATTTGTGTGAACAGAGTTGGGATGGTCAAGGGCGAGAATTAGAAGCCAAGGTTGGCAACTCAGTCGTATGGACAAAAATGTACGATGCGTTCGGCAGACTACAAAGTAAGAGTGCCTACGATGTACTGCCTGATCGTAATTCTAGATCGGCACCTGTGGTGCTGACCGAGAGCTATGAATACGATGACTGGGGGCAAGTTAAATCGACACTGCTTGCGAACGGAAAACGTCGCGTTGAATTTAACAACCTTGCATCGCGTAAGAAAACTCAGGGTATTGAAGGCTTAACCATGACGGTCAGCTCTCTGAACACTTGGGGTCTTGAAGACAAAAAAGAGCAGGGGATTCATAGCTGGGATTATGAGTATGATTCGTGGGGGAGACTGATCAAAGAAACCAACCCGCTTGCTCAATCTAAGCACTACCATTACGACCGATTTGATCGCGTGATTCGCATGACTCAAGCGAACGGTGTCGATCACGACATCACCTATGCTGAGCATACCGATCAGTCACAGGTTATAGACCTAAAGATTGGCGGGACAACGGTGGGGAAACGTGACATTGATGGCTTAGGGCGTCAGCGAACACTGCGACGCGGTGCGAGTACTCAAGCGGCGTTGAGTTGGTCCTACTCAGACAGCAGTAATATTCCTGAAACCGAAACTAGCTTGTCAGCGCCGGTGCGTAAGTTTACTCGCGATAGTCAGCTGGGTGTGTTGAGTGCGAAATCGTCTGATGGGCAGGTTGCTAACTATAGTCATGACCCAATATCCGGCTTGCAAACCGGGAGTCAAGATAATGAAGGCAATCAAAGTACCATTACCTATTCGTCGAAGGGGTTACCTGAAGTTGAGGTGAATGAAGGACAGATTCGTTACTACAGCTATTCGGATGGTGGGGTTATCGCTGCCATTGATGGCGACACGGATACTCGACAGTATGGTTATGATGAACTAGGACGCTTGGTGAAGCTGAGCTCAAACTCGACAACGGTTTATTACGAGTATGACGATTTTGATCGTGTGATTGTCGAAACCTTGGTGTCTGGAAATCAAACTCAAATCACCGAGCTTGAGTGGGATGAATACAGTCGAGAAGTGAACCGCGCTATTGCCTTGAACGACCATTATATCTTTGAGCAATCACAAGAATATAACGCGCTAGGTATGCTCGAATCTCGTACCAAAGAGTGTGCGACATTAGGCAACCTGACAGAAAGCTATACCTATGACGAGCTTGCTCAGCTTACTAAGGTTGAATTTTTTGGGGCGGGACCTTTGAGTGATTGGGGACAGCCAATGACTTCAATTGAATGGAGCTATGACGAGCTAGGTAACATGTTGACTCAGCGTACATTGACGGCTGAATCTGAAGATTTCGCTCGTTATTTTTACGAGTCGGATGACCCTTGTCGGTTGACCAGTATTACTCACTCTCATCCACAACTGGATAGCCAAATATCAATCGAGTACGACTTGAATGGCAATATGACTCAAGATGCGGACGGTCGCGTGCTCGAGTATGACAACTTCGACCGCCTACAACGCGTGTTTGCCGACAATACTGAATGGCTTTACCACTATGACAGTAATGACCGACTTTCGGCTCAGCAGTCGCCATCTGAATCTCGCCAATTTAGCTATCTATGGGGTGACCTCTCAGCAATAGAGGAAAACGGCACACTGACTCAGTATATCTATCACGAAGGGGTACCTATATGGTCAGAGACAGGCTCGGAGACGACCCTGTTAGCGACGGATCAAAATGGTTCTGTCGTTGCCTCTAATACTTCAGGAAAAACGGGCTCAACGTACCGTTACTCTCCATATGGACAACGTGAGCAAGCGGGGAATGCAAATGAAGAATAAAGACTCGGTATTTATTACCCCACTTAATCGCCGTCAGTTTCTGATTAAAATTGGTCAAACTGCTGCAGTGGCTGGTGGCATATCCTTGCTACCGACTTCAGTTCGTTTAGCGATGGCGCAGTCGATGGCAATCTCTCACTCAGACATTGGCTTCAATGGTGAGTGGCTGGACCCTGTGTTGCAAGGTTATCACTTAGGTCAAGGCTATCGCGTCTACCAGCCTAAGCTGATGCGCTTCAATGCCCCCGACAGTTTGGCGCCTTTTAATGAGGGTGTGCATAACGCTTATGTGTATTGTCACAATGATCCTATTAATTTCACTGACCCAAGTGGGCACCTGAACATCAGCAAGATCTTGTTTGGTGCTTTTGGTGTGCTTGCAGGGATAGTTGGCATTGCATTGGCCGCGCCTACTGGTGGCTCAAGTTTAGTATTAGCTGCGGGCATCATCGGCGGTATTGCAGGAATGACCAGCGGTGCATTACAAATTGCGTCTGGTGTGATTGATGATGGGGACATTTCCCGCAAACTCGATATAGCGACGATCCCATTCGATATTATTGGTGTAGTGAGTGGTGGATATTCGGCCTATAAATCGGTTCAGAATCTGCGTTGGGTAAGAGCAGGTGGTGCTTTGGAAGATGTCACACAGCCAGGCCTAGGTTCTCGCTTGATGAATAAAATCAGACCTTCCGGTGAGTATAATGTGGCATGGGCCAATAAAACGAACCCAGCAATGCGAATAGGGAGTTCTGAGGGGCAGGTGATTGCGACCAGAATGACTCAGGGCGGCAAGACAATGACGTACACGCCTCCTCCGATTCATGGCGGCTACACTAAGATCCTCCTTGGGCAAGTAAAGGTGAGTGCACGAGGTTATACCATCTATCAAGGCATAATGACGGCGCGCTCGATTGGCAGTTTGGGCTGGTCTACGGTGAAAACGATACCTGGGCGATTAGATCAGGAAAAGTCATCAGCGGATAATATGGTAACCGAAGGTCGAAGTGTTAATCCTGCAGCGAAGAAGACTCAAATGTACGCGCTCGAAGAGACCAGACAGCGTATAAAATATGGTAATGAGGTTCAACAAATGATCCGTCAATTGCCATTGTCGTAGTCTGACCGACTCTTTTCTTTAACAACGCAAAGCCAGCTCAACCCACGTAGAGCTGGCTTTTTTGCATTAGGTGTTGGCGTTTTTGAATGTTATTCATCGCTTAAGAGTGCTTTTTCAACCCCATATTGTGATCAAAAAAAGATCCAAAAAACTCTTGTTGAAACCGGTTTCAGGTTGTATCTTTGCTTTATTGAAATCGGTTTCAGAGCTGCAGTTGGCGTTCTAGTTCCGATCTTTTTCACGAATAACTTGTAGCGAGTAATGGTATGAACAACGAATTTCCGAACGATTTTTTATGGGGCGGTGCAGTAGCAGCGCATCAGTTAGAAGGCGGCTGGGATGCGAATGGTAAAGGTGTCAGTGTTGTTGATGTATTAACAGCGGGCGCTCATGGTGTACAACGTCGAATCACCGATGGCGTGATCGACCGCGAAAACTACCCCAACCAAGTTGCTGTGGATTTCTACCATCGCTATAAAGAAGACATTAAGTTATTCGCTGAGATGGGCTTTAAGTGCTTCCGCACCAGCATTGCGTGGACACGAATCTTCCCGAACGGCGATGAAGCTGAACCGTGTGAAGCGGGTTTGGCGTTTTACGATGACCTATTTGATGAGCTTCTGAAATACGATATTCAGCCAGTTGTGACACTGAGCCACTTTGAAATGCCTTACTATCTAGCTAAAGAATACGGTGGCTGGATGAACCGTAAAGTGATCGACTTCTTCGTTAAGTACTCAACCACAGTGATGGAGCGTTACCAGTATAAAGTGAAGTATTGGATGACGTTTAACGAGATCAACAACCAGATGAACACCTCGGCAGACATCTTCGGTTGGTTATGCTCTGGCGTGAAGTTCCCACAGTGCGAAAAGCCTCAAGAAGCCATGTACCAAGCGGTTCACCATCAGTTTGTTGCGAGTGCCTTGGTGGTGAAGAAAGGCCACGAGATCAACCCAGATCTTCAGATCGGTGCAATGTGTGCGATGGTGCCTTTCTATCCTCGCTCTTCAAAACCAGAAGATATCATGGTGGCGCAGCAAGCGATGCGCGATCGTTACTTCTTCTCAGATGTGATGGTTCGCGGTCATTACCCAAGCTACGCAAAACGTGACTGGGCTATTAAAGGCTTCAATATCGAAATGCAGCCTGAAGATGAACAAATCTTGAAAGAGGGTAAAGCGGATTACCTTGGCTTTAGCTATTACATGTCAAACACCTTGGACTCGTCTTCTCATCAATCGACAGAAGAAGCGATGGACGGTGGTCATGAAAACTCGGTAGAGAACCCATTTATCAAGTCGAGCGATTGGGGCTGGCCGATTGATCCAACAGGTTTGCGTTACTGTTTGGCGTCTCTTTATGAGCGCTATGAAGTGCCACTGTTTATCGTTGAGAATGGTTTTGGCGCGGTTGATACCATCGAAGAAGATGGCAGTATCAATGATGACTACCGTATTGCTTACCTTGGCGACCATATCAAAGAGATGAAAAAAGCCGTAGTGATCGATGGCGTTGACCTCATGGGTTATACCCCTTGGGGCTGTATCGATTTGGTGTCGTTCACCACCGGTGAGATGAAAAAGCGTTACGGTTTTATTTACGTAGACAAACACAACGATCAATCAGGCACACTTGAGCGTAAGCGCAAGAAGTCTTTTGAGTGGTACAAAGGCGTGATTGCATCTAACGGTGCCACTATTTAGAATGCCTCTTACTGCGTCGTTCTACGTAATATAAAGATACGCGCAATATGAACTAGCATTAAATTAGTCGGCTTATGTCGGCTAATTTTTTATATAAGGAAAAGAAGCAAATGGTCACAATGCTTGATGTCGCGAACCGCGCAGGGGTATCTAAGTCGACGGTTTCTCGTGTCTTAAACGGCAAGAATATCGTGCGCCCAGATGTGGTGAAAAAGGTATTTGATGCGATTCAAGAAACGGGCTATCGACCGAACTTATTAGCTCAGCAATTGGCGACCAAGAAGACCAATTTCATCGGCTTTGTGATCACCAATGAGCTGTTCAACGGTCCTTACTTCTCTTCTTTGATGTATCACGCGGCTTCTTACAGTGAAAAATCGAATCACCAATTGGTGATCACCGATGGCAAACACAGTGCTGAAGACGAAAGAAAGGCGATCAATTTCCTACTCGATATGAAATGCGCCGGCATCATCATTTATCCGCAATGTTTAACGGAAAGCGAAATCGCTCAGATCATCGAAAGCACGGATACACCGATTTTGGTGCTCAACCGGGAAATGCCTTCGAAGCCTGAGCATGCTATCACTACCGATCATTATCAAAGTGCTTGTTTGATGGTTGAACACATCATCGAGCAGGGGCATACAGAGATTGCGGTGATCCGCGGTAAAGCAGGGTCGTCGACCGATGAGCAACGTTATAAAGCCTATCAAGATGTGCTCACTCAGCATGGTATTGAGCTGAACGAGTCTAGTGTGGTTCAAGGCGATTGGACGATGGAGAGTGGTTACCGTGCCGCACAAGCTTTAGTAGAAAGCAAAGCAAGCTTCACTGCGATTCTGTCTGAAAACGATGACATGGCGATTGGTGCGATTAAGGCGTTAACGGAGCTAGGGTATTCATTACCTCAAGATATCTCTATCGTCGGTTTTGATAACAGCAAAGTGGGTGAGTTTTTAACACCAAGCTTAACCTCTGTGAGTGTCCCACTTGAGCAAATGACGCAAAAAGCGATTCTGCAAATCGTTGGAGATTCGGAACAATCAGGTGCCATCGACACTACTGGCAGTCTTGTAGTTCGAGATTCAGTTGCTCAGCGTACTTAAACGAAAATTACATTAATTTCATACTGGCCTTTGCTTAATAACAAAAACTTTTTATTGGTGCTATCTATGTGTTTCGTTTGTTGTACATGAATTTTAATGGGTCGTTCACTACAAATCGTGACAGGAAGCGCATCTCCGTAAGACTCTTAAAACCGCTCTTATTGTGAGAGGGAAAGATATGCGATATTGCGTTTTTTGGTCGATGTATTGACCATTACTGGGTAAGTAGTGTGGAAATAGGTAAATAACGTGAAAACAGAAAAACAGAAGATGTTGGCAGGTGAGCCTTACCTTGCTTGGGATGAAGAACTGTACGCAGAGCGGATCGAGTGTCGTAAGGTTCTTCAAAAGCTTAACAACAGTATTCCAGACAGTGACGAATGGCGCTATGCAATTGACACTCTAATTCCTGATTCTGAAGGCGCTTATTTAGAACCACCATTTCGCTGTGACTACGGCTCAAACATCAAACCGGGTAAGAACTTTTACGCCAACTTTAACTGTGTGATTTTGGATGTCGCGGAAGTAACTATTGGCGACAATGTGCTGTTCGCTCCGAATGTACAAGTGCTCACGGCAGGTCACCCATTGGATGTGAAGAGCCGTGTCGACGAAGGCGTTGAGTTCGGTACCCCAATTACCATTGGTGACAATGCTTGGATTGGTGCGGGCGTGATCATTTGCCCAGGTGTGAACATTGGTAAGAACAGTGTGATCGGTGCGGGTAGTGTGGTGACCAAAGATATTCCAGACAATGTGGTCGCAGTCGGTAATCCATGCCGAGTTTTGAAGCCAATTGATAATGAATAGTAGAACAACCAAATAGACAAAGCCCGAACTTAGATTCGGGCTTTGTTTTTTCTATTCTAGCTAGATGCTAGATGCTAGATGCTAGATGCAGCGACTTGCGGAGTCTGTTTCTTGTCTAGCAGACCACTGAATCGAGTTAATACAGTATCGAGTCAATGCGGTGTTCTATAAATCATCCTCGGTATCTAAGCGTATCTCTGCGTTTATCGATTTTATTCAGCCTAGGCTAAACCTTTGATTTACTGTTAGACGAAGTTAGTCTTGCTATTGATTATTACTGATATGTAATAATCATTCTCATAAATATGGGATTATCAAACTTGATGGTCACACCTATACTAGCCCCAACAAAACGAGAGTGCGATAACAAACAAGCTCAACGTTGACTGACTAATATAGGAAATATCACATGACTATCGAAATCAAACCTGGTCAAACTCATATCCAATCTAAAGCTATGGTTGCTTGGAAAGCTGGTGAGCCACTAAAGCGTGAAACGGTTGACGTTGAACTGCCAAAGGCTGGCGAAGTACTTGTTCGTATCGTTGCTACTGGTGTTTGTCACACTGACGCATTCACTCTTTCAGGTGACGATCCAGAAGGCATCTTCCCTTCTATCCTTGGTCACGAAGGTGGCGGTATCGTTGAAATGGTTGGCGAAGGCGTAACAAGCGTTGAAGTTGGCGACCACGTTATCCCACTTTACACAGCTGAGTGTGGCGAATGTAAATTCTGTAAGTCTGGTAAAACTAACCTTTGCCAAGCGGTTCGCGAAACTCAAGGTAAAGGCCTAATGCCAGATGGCACAAGCCGTTTCTCTATCAACGGTGAGCCAATTTTCCACTACATGGGCTGTTCTACTTTCTCTGAGTACACTGTACTTCCAGAAATCTCACTAGCGAAAGTAAACAAAGAAGCACCTCTTGAGGAAGTTTGTCTTCTAGGCTGTGGCGTAACCACTGGTATGGGTGCGGTACTGAACACAGCTAAAGTTGAAAAAGGCGACACAGTTGCTGTATTCGGCCTAGGCGGTATCGGTCTTTCTGCAATCATCGGTGCTCGTATGACGGGTGCAAGCAAAATCATCGGTGTTGATATTAACGAGAGCAAATTCGAGCTAGCAAAACAACTTGGCGCGACTGACTGCATCAACCCAATGAACTACGACAAGCCAATCCAAGACGTTATCGTTGAGATGACAGACGGTGGTGTTGATTACTCATTCGAGTGTATCGGTAACGTAAATGTGATGCGTCAAGCTCTTGAGTGTTGTCACAAAGGTTGGGGTGAATCAGTTGTAATTGGTGTTGCAGGTGCAGGCCAAGAGATCTCAACTCGTCCGTTCCAACTAGTAACAGGTCGTGTATGGCGTGGTTCTGCTTTCGGTGGTGTTAAAGGCCGCTCTGAGCTTCCAGAAATCGTAAAATCTGGTTTTCATAAAGTCCGTTAGATTGAATCTCTAACGGACTTTATTTTTTCCTAGGCACACTTTACCAAGGAATATTTTTATTAAAGGTTGTTCCCTTTAATAAAGGTATCTGAATTGTCCTACAGGGTTACTGGAATTGTCCTTATGTTGACTAAACTTCGCCACTCTTTACCTCTTCAGTTAATGTTAGCTGCTTTGCTTGCATGGCTTTTTGCACAACTTATTGCTTCAACCTCTGGCATTACCCAAACGGGGTGGTATCAGTTCTTAATGCTTGGTAAAACTACTTATATCGGCTTGCTAAAAATGGTCGTTGGTTTAGTGGTTTTATTCTCGTTGTTGCAAGGTATAACAAGCATTGGCTCGATCACTCGATTGAAGCAAATTGGCCGTAATACCGTACTTTTCTATAGCTTCACGACGCTGATAGCCATCTCTTTGGGCTTGGGTGCTTCATTGCTGCTGCCTGCTTGGGAGCCTTTAACCAGCGTTGCTACGATTGGAGACGATGTTCAGCTTATCAGCGAAGATGCGGCAGGAGGAGCTGCTATTGCCAGCAAGCTGTTTAGCATGGCATTAGTGAACCCGGTAGCGGCATTAACCAATGGTAACTTGCTCGCGATTGTTGTGTTCTCATTCATGTTGGGTATTGCTCTGCTTTCTTCATTGCCAGAAAAACACCCGATTTTTGAGGTGCTTCATGGCTTGAACAAGAGCATCAATACCATTGTTGGTTGGATAATTCGTTTAGCTCCACTAGCGGTTTTCGCCATTGTCCTTGATTTTACCGTTCGTGGTGGTGAGTCACTGTTTGAGCAATTGGCACTGTTTGCTTTGCTCGTGTTTGTGCTGACTTTGATTCACGGAGCGATTGTACTGCCGACCATTGCGAAGGTGATGACTGGGATTCGTCTTAGCACACTATTCAAAGGTATCTCGGCACCGATGGCGATGGCGTTCGCAACGTCATCAAGCTCTGCTACTTTGCCACTGGCGATGCAGAGCGCAGAAGAGAAGCTTGGCGTATCGCAAAGTACAAGTAGCATGGTGTTACCACTTGGTGCAGTGATGAACATGGATGGTACGGCACTTTTCGAAGGTGTTGCGGCAATCTTCTTGGCTCAACTGTTTGGTGTGGACCTCACGACTTCTGGCTTGGTGATGATCTTCATTATGGCGATGGTCTCTTCTGTCGGGGCTCCGGGTATGCCATCTGGATCTATGTCTGGCATGCAGCTGGTGTTATTGGCCGCTGGTATACCACTGGAAGCGATTGCGATTCTGCTGATTATTGAACGCCCGTTAGATACATTCCGTACGGCTGTGAACGTAGAAGGTGACATGATCGCTGCACTGGTCGTGGATAAATGGCAGAAACAACAAAAGACAGTGTTTGAACCTGCACTGAGCGAGTCTGTAGCTTAGAGAATACCAAGTTCAATGAAAAAGCCCGTTCAGGTGTTCTGAACGGGCTTTTTATTGTTTGTTAATGTGTGCAGTCAGTGACTAACCGATTTTCGTCATCTCATTGAGAGTGAACGACGCCACACAACCTTCGGTTGCAGCCATGTACTCAGCGAGATGAGTATTACCCATGTGCGCTTGCCACAGTTCACGTGATGTCCAGTTTTCGTAGAACGTGAAATGCGCAGGATTTTCATTGTCTTGGTGTAGGTCGTAGTTGATGCAACCTTCTTCAGCGCGAGTGATATCAATCAGCTTTAGCAACTCTGCTTTAACCAGTTCAACTTTGTCTTCGTTAGCGACGATGTTTGCAATGATAGTCAGTTGAGTCATGTTCGTTACCTATATATTTGATTCACCGAAGTGGTGTTGTTCACTGAGTTGCTCTCTATTGGATGAGCAATCATCAGTGCCGATGAACAAAGAATAGTAGGAAGGCTCATGATGATAAACCGCGCTCCGTTAGAATTATTATCAAAAATTAATTGATAATAAACTTAGGTTTACAGTCTTTAGGGTATGGGCTAAAGAGTATTAAAAACCGCCAGCCCAAGCATCAAAATCATCAATATTGTCGAGTTCTTGTTGGCTTCTTGGAGCAGGGTAATAAGGCAGAGCCAATCTTTGAGCGGAAGGTTGCAGTTCCCAATCGGGCGTAATTCTGAGTCGAGTTAACTCATCGTTGAGGCGCACAAACATATAGTAGCCGTCGCTGTGAGTATTGGCGTAACTTGCTATTGTGGCGATATCTCCAGTAGGCAGTTTTACATCTCGGCCAAGTGGGTAGAGCTGATGAAGCGCGAAGCTCACTTTCGGGTCTTGCAGCTTGCCTTGTTTAAAGCGTTCTAAGCCAATGGCGGTAGAGGTCGTGCGAGGCTTCCAGCCTGTGAGGAACAAGCCACTCAAGCTATCTTGGAACGGTTTACCCTTTCGATTACCTTCATTGCTAATGAATTGAACCGTCAGTTTGTCTCCTGATTCTTCCAGAATTTCTAAAAACTGTTCACCAGTACGATCGACTAAAAGCTTCATAAGGCATAAATACCATTAAGAATGGGATACGATCAATGGTACTAATTTAGGGGAGTTTTTAGTAGGGGCTATAAAGGTTATGCAGCGTGAACACTGTTTTCAGTGTTGATCGTTACATTCCCTTTATATGGACATTAGTTTAACGCTTACGTAGGTAATGAGTGGTTACGATTTGATCAAGATAAGTGGTGACACTTTTCAGCGTAAAGTCGAGAGGCGAAACTAAGTCCCCAAATAGCGGAGCGCCACCACCAAGAACGACAGGGAGCGTCGAGATAATCAGTTCATCAACCAGGTCTTCTTTGAGGAAGTTTTGAATGGTCACACCGCCATCAATATACAGATTGTTAAGGCCTTTGCTGTTGAGGTCTTCGATGATCTGAGTGAGTTTGCCCTTTATCAAGAACACTTTACCTTCAACCTCTTTAGGTACTTCCGTCAACGTGTTGCTCAATACATAAACCGGTTTTGTGTAAGGCCAATCAATACCGAAGCTCAGCACCATATCCATTGTATTTCGGCCCATTACCAAAGCATCGATACGATCGATATGGGCGTTGTACCCCATGTCATCACCCTCTGGATTTGGGATGGCTTGTAGCCAATCTAGACCACCGTTTTTGTCTGCAATGTAACCATCAAGACTCGTACCGATAAAGACAATATTTGACATTGTTAACTCCGAAATTGAACAGGAACTTGGCATTTACACTGTATTAAATTAAAATATTCTACAGTGTAGAAATTTAAGTTTAAGAGGTGGTGTTATGACTGTCAAGGATCAAAAGCGAGGTCGACCAAAGAGTGGATCAAGCCAACTAAGTGCCGAAAAGATCTTAGATACGGCAAAGTGCATGATGCGGGAAGGTGGTAAAGTGCCGAGTATCAGAGGGTTAGCCACAGAGCTCGGCGTCGATGCGATGGCGATATATCATTACTTCAAAAAAAAAAATGATCTATTGGAGTCGATCACTGTTTCATTAGTAGGTGAAGTGGCACTGCCTGAGCAAAACCAAGTGTGGCAAGAGAACCTTTATCAGCTTAGCGTGAGCTACCTGTCGGTGTTGAACGACTACCGTGGGCTATTAGAAACTTTGCTGACGATGAAATCGCTTGGGCCCGTTGAGGTATTTAGTGAGCGCTTTGAAGCGGTAGTGAGCCCGTTGAATCTCACATCAGAGCAATCCGAAGACGCTCTTCATTTGCTAGTAGACTATTTGCATGGCTATGCGCTTGCATTGAATTGTAACCCGGATAGAACTGAGATTACGGTTGAGATGGTGAGAAAGCCTTTAGGCCTTTATTGTTTAGGTATCGAACAACTGAAAGCATCGTGACCTTGTAGTCACTATCGATGCCTGAAAGGTGATTTTGGTACTGTGTTCCTCACGATGAAGTCGCTAAGTTTTATTTATACTGGATAATTACCTATAAATTTCTGGATTTAGCAGTAATAATCAATGAATAACCTCGAACAACTTGGTCGTTGAAAAGTTGTCGAGGCCAATTCAAAGACCTCACCGTGAAAAGGAAGTCAAACACATGCCTGTGCTCCAACGCATCAGCTTAACCTTATTACTCGTCGCCGCACTCGGCGGCTGTTCTTCATTACCCGAAGGCATCGATCACCCGGCAGAACCTTACACCTCTTATGGACCAAGCGCTTTATCGGTTTTGGCGGATGAATATCAACCCGAATCAGAGCAGGCGACGACTGCCGTTCGTTTACAAGAATCCGGTTGGGATGCATTGGCTCAGCGCTTGGCACTAGTTGAAAGCGCAGAGCACACCATCGATATTCAATACTACATCTGGAACTCGGATGAATCGGGTAAGTATCTTGCTAGTCGCCTACTAGCTGCTGCTGATCGTGGCGTTAAGGTTCGCGTGATGCTGGATGACATCAACCTCAATGAGCGTGAAGGGCTACTGTCAGCACTCGACGCTCACCCGAATGTTGAGATTCGAATCTTCAACCCAACACCAACGCGCCGTGGTTTCAGTAAGTGGTTGAGTTTCCTTGGTGATTTCTCACGTTTAAACCGTCGTATGCACAATAAATCGTTCACTGTAGATGGCACTTTGTCTGTGGTGGGTGGACGTAATATTGGTGATGAATACTTCGACCTTTCTGACGAGATCAACTTCCGAGATCGTGATGTATTGGTGATGGGTACCGTCGTTACCACTATCCAAACCAGCTTTATTGAGTATTGGGACAGTCGTTGGTCTTACCCTGTCGCTATGTTGGGTGACGAAGAGCAACCGGATCTTTCAAAGATTGACGATATAACGGTTCCACAATACAAAAACTACCCAGAGTTACCATTAAATCATGAAGCAGCAGATAGCTTGCTGAAAGAGGTTCTTGATGAGATGACTTGGGTGAATGCTCGTTTCGCTTACGATCGCCCTGTGCCTGTTGATTCAGACAATACTGATGAACCTAAAGCAACGGCGGTTTTGCTAGGTCAGCTAGCCAGTGAATCTAAACAAGAGATCTTACTTGAATCGGCCTACTTGGTATTCGATGATGGTCAATTAGATGAGTGGCAAACGTTGAATGACGAAGGCGTTGAGATAAAAGCATTGACCAACTCAATGGCGTCAAATGACTTGGTTACTAACCACTCTGCTTACGCGGGCAGACGCTACGATATGTTAGAGCATGGCATCGACCTGTTTGAGTTAAAACCAGATACCAAGTTGTGTGAAGCATCTACCCAAGACGTGTCTAAGTGTGCGCCAGAGACGGCTTATGGTCTGCATGCTAAATCAGTGGTATTTGACCGCAGTATTGCGAGTATTGGTTCATTCAACTTCAACCTGCGCTCGACTTACCTAAATACTGAGTCGGTGTTAATCATTGAAAACAAAGCGATTGCTGAAACGCTAGCTGAAACTATCGAACAGGCGATGAGCGAAGACAACAGTTGGCGTTTGGAGCTAGAAGATGGTGATGTGTATTGGTATTCAGGTGAGCAGAGTTGGGACAGCGAACCAGAAACCGGTAAGTGGGAACGCATGCAATCAGGCTTCCTACAGCTTCTCCCGATAGAGAAATACCTCTAAGAGAGTCGACTTCAGAATAATGAAAAATGTCAGCGCATAATACGCTGACATTTTTGTTTGTGATGATGGAAAGATAGCTTGTTTATCTGAGCTGGGTCTTGAACGCTATCTCTTAGTCAGTTGCTTACTGTTCAAGTACGGCAAAATATGTGGGCGAGATTCTCCAGAGAGTTTCTGTGTGATCTGCTGTGACCAACTGCTTTGCTTTTGGTTACTTGAGCGGTTGGCGTAGTAGCTCTGCATTGAATCGTCATAGCTAGCGATTTCATCTAGGCTCAATGGTTGGTATTGGTTTTCGTGCATTACCACATGAGCTGGAAGGCGGGGTTTAATATCTGGTTGCTGTGCAGGATGACCTAAACACATACCAAAGAGCACGGCTGTGTGCTGTGGAAGTTCTAATAGCTCATCAACCTGTTGAGCGCTATTGCGCAAGCCACCAATGTATACGCCACCTAATCCTAATGACTCTGCTGCGAGCATGCAGTTCTGCGCCATAATGCCAGAATCGACGGCGCCAATCAGAGTTAGCTCGGTAAAGTCGGTTTTTACCTCAGGGTTAATTTGAGCGTGGCGTTGATAGTCGATACAGAACACTAAAAACTCAGCAGCACTTTCCACATAAGGCTGGTTGCCAGCGTATTCCGCTAGCAGCTTACGTTTCTCTTTGTCTGTTACTCTGATGATAGAAACAGCCTGCAATAAGCTTGATGATGACGCGGCGAGACCTGCCTGGACAATTAAATCGAGGTGCTCTTTCTCTATTGGTTGATCGGTATATTGACGAATGGAGCGATGCCCCAAGATGGTCTCAATCGTACTATTCATAGCGCTCTGACTGTCCTTGTTTTTATGATGTATTACAAATCACCATAACGACATTTTTTAGTGGGGTAAACCTCTAACGCCACAACTCTTTTATTTTTGAACTAGCCTTTGAAGTCGCGTTTTTGCAAGCACTCAAGGAACAGCAATATAAGCGTCGGTTATAGTGTTCATAAGTGGAAAATCAGAGTAGAGCAACTAGGATGAATGACATTAAGTCCGTTAATTAATTCAACAACATGGTAGTGCTATGAAGAAAATAACCCTTTTGTCCGTTGCAATTTTATCTAGCCTCTCTTTCTCTTCTTTTGCAAAAGATTGTGATCCCAATTTGCTGCCTTCATGGAAAGACAGCGACAGTAAATCCGCTATCGTGGATTTTGTTGGTCAAGCTACGAAAGAAGAATCTGATACATTCGTTGCGATTCAAGACCGTATTGCTGTGTTTGATAACGATGGTACGCTTTGGTCTGAAAAGCCATACTACTTCCAATTGGCTTTCGCGTTAGATCGAATCAAAGAGATGGCGCCTGAACATCCTGAATGGAAAACAGAAGCACCGTTTAAGTTCGTGCTTGAAGGTGACATCAAGAGTGTTCTAGGGAGCGGTGAAGAAGGGTTATTGAAAATCATCATGGCGACACATTCTGGTATGACAGTTGAACAATACCAAAAAGATGTTGAGCAATGGTTAGCTGCAGCGAAAGATGAACGCTTCAACAAAGCCTATACCGATCTGACTTACCAGCCAATGAAAGAGATGCTGATTTACCTTCAAGAGCATGACTTCAAGACTTACATCGTGTCGGGTGGTGGTGTTGATTTCATGAGAGTGTGGGCTCCTGATGCTTACAATATCCCGTCAGAACAGATCATCGGTAGCGCACTTAAATACAACTACAGCTACAACGACGGTAATCCGACCGTTACCAAAGATTCGTCCATTTTGACCATTGATGACAAAGCCGGAAAGGTCAGCAATATTCAGCATATTATCGGTAAGAAGCCGATTCTAGCAGTAGGTAACTCAGACGGCGATCAAGCGATGATGCAGTGGGCAACCAGTCAACCAAACTCAATGGCGATGATTGTTCATCACACCGATGCCGAGCGCGAGTGGAAGTATGATCGTGAGTCCCATGTGGGTAAGCTTGATAAAGCACTCGACGAAGCGAACTCCAGAGATGATTGGACGTTAATCGACATGAAATCCGATTGGTGTGAGGTGTATTAACCCACACAAACATTCGGACAAAACAGCAAAGGCTCGGATGGTTCATTCGAGCCTTTTGCTAAATAGCGAAGACTTCGTCTTATTTTCAGCAAGATCGTACTATAAATTTTTAACGCATGACGCTTTAATCGGGATAGTCAGAAATTAAAGGAATAAAAAATGAAAACGATCGGTTTGCTTGGTGGTATGAGTTGGGAATCGACCATGAGCTATTACAAATCCATTAACGAAGGTGTTAAAGCGACGCTGGGAGGGTTGAACTCTGCAAAGATTTGTATGTATAGCGTGAACTTCGATGAGATTGAAAAGTTACAACACCAAAGTCGTTGGGCTGAGACTGCCGATATTTTAGCTGACGCGGCATTATCTGTTGAGAAAGGTGGCGCAGACTTCATCTTAATTTGTACCAATACCATGCATAAAGTCGTGCCTGAAATCGAACAGAAGATCACGGTTCCTATCTTACATATCGCTGATACTACCGCGCAAAAGCTGCTAGAACAGGGCGTAAAGAAAGTCGGGTTACTCGGCACCGCTTTCACGATGGAACAAGATTTTTACAAAGGGCGTTTAATCGATAAATTCGGTATCGATGTTGTGATTCCTGCCAAGGATGACAGAGAGAAAGTCCACAACATCATTTACCAAGAGCTGTGCCGAGGCGAAGTAAAAGAAGAGTCTCGCGCTATCTATAATCAGATCATTGAGAGGCTAAGCCAGCAAGGAGCAGAGGCCGTCATTCTAGGCTGTACTGAAATCGCCTTACTGATTCAGCAACAAGATAGTGATGTTCCTTTGTTTGATACTACAGCCATTCATGCAGAAGTCGCGGTGCGTTTGGCGACGAGCGATTAACTTACAGTTAGCTTTCAGTCATTAAGCTTGTCTTTCTGGCGCGTACACCATCAGTTGGTTGATGCGTAATTAAAATCTCTGATTTTCAATAGGTTGCGGACTTTTCTATGAGAGTGCGTTATGAGTCATTTTCTTCTTTTAGAAAGCCCCAAATTAAGTGAATAAGCACTCTGTATCACACTTTTTATAAATTAGTGGATATACTAATACACATTTATTTACCTCGTGAATAGAATCTCGTTCTAGCGTTATTTTGGCTATGTAATTGAATGAGAATAAAAATGAAATTGAAATCTATTTTTTTGGCTTGTCTGTCAGCAACGGCTCTTTCTGGCTGTTTGAGTGTCCCAATTGAAGAGTTACAACCAACAGCAGATCAAGAAACAATTGATACCGCTATTGAACATCTAAGCGACATAAAAGGAATGACGATTACAGAGAATGGCGTGATCTATTACGTTGAGTCACTGCCGGGAAATTCTCGATGGTCGACTGCACATATTTTGGAATCGAGCTATCGTTTCTCTTGCCAAGACCTTCGTTGGTTTGTTGATAGAGGCATGATCGTTAGAATGAGATTTCAAGGTAATAGTGGCACGACCCAAGATTATGACCTTGAGCGTTGTGAAACAGAAGTTCCAACAAAATTATATGAACCTAAGCAGTAGGTTATTAATCATCTCACATTGAGATTAAAGCTCCTCCTCTATCAATAAGTACATTAATACCCTCTCCATCTGGAGAGGGTATTTTATTTAAAATCTAAAAACTGATTCGACTATATTGTGGATTATCGACGAATGCTGACGTTGATACGCTTTGGTGTATTCAAGCACGCTCTGTGCTTGTAGACCGGAGAGACCAATATGAAATATGAGGGAAAAGTATATCGTCCATGGATAGAGGCGAAGAGCATTCTTATTCAAACCACATTAGGTTGCAGCATCAACACATGCACGTTCTGTAATATGTTCAGCGATAAGCGATTTAAGGTTCGCGACATCGAAGACGTGTATAAAGATATTGAAGAAGCGCGCCTAATATACCCTTACGTTGAATCGATTTTCCTTATTGATGGCAACGTGATGGCGGCTCGTACGGATTATCTGCTTAAGGTCTTGGATAAGATTCGTCACACCTTTCCTGAAAGTAGAAAAATATCACTCTATAGCGGTTTGAATGATTTCCGTCGGAAGAGCTTGAGTGAGCTTAAAGAGCTGAAAAGTGCAGGGTTAAGCATGGCGTATGCGGGTCTTGAGTCTGGTGATCCTGTTGTGCTCGATAATATCAAAAAGCGTATGACACCAGAGCAAGCGATTGAGGGCATGGCGCTGGCAAAAGAGGCAGGTATCGAAACTCTACTGTCGTTTATTTTTGGACTCGGCGGTCGTGAGCGTTCCCGCGAGCACATTGTCGAGACAACAAGGTTGCTGAATATCATGAAACCTGAGCAGATAGCGCCAATGGCGTTAGCAATACAACCAGGAACGGCTTTGGAGCAGCAAGTTAATGACGGTACGTTCATCATGCCGACTCAACTTCAGATCTTAGAAGAGGAAAAATACTTACTCGAGAACCTCAATATCGATACTTTCTATTGGGGTGACCACGGTAACAACATCGTGACTCAGAAAGGCTCCCTACTTGATTCTAGAGAGCAGTTCTTAGCCAAGGTGAATCATGCGATCACATCTAATCCAATGGCGAAGGATAGCGTGATTCAAACTTTTGCCTGGTAGGTAACTGATAGCTGAAAGGTCTCACTCAAAACTGAGACCTGTTCTCTGGATTCAAATCCAACAAGATAAAAGTAGTGCTTACGAGAATTCATGATTCTCGTGAGCCTATATCGTTACTGAGACAATTCAATTTAACACCCTCGATTTTGTTGGGGGATGTTGTAAATTTGTGAATCTAAATTGTCTATATTCTATGCTGTGTACTGGATCTCATTTGTTATTTGAGTCCCTTGCTAAGGTTAATAATGAATGTGTAATACCAATCACTTTAATCAACTTAAGAGGTTTCTATGCTAGGTGAAAATCACTCTCTTGTTCACGAATTTCCTGAAATGAAAGACAAAATTGCTGAGCTTGCTAAAACTGATGATGGCTTTGCAACTGACATGAAGACATACGACAACCTTGATAAAGAGATTCGTAAGCTTGAGCTGAAAGATTCACCCATTGATGATGGCTCAATGCACCAACTGAAGCACGACCGTTCTGTGTTGAAAGATGCGTTATATGCTCGCTTGAACAGCTAATGGACGACAGTTTCTAGAGATAGATAATAAAAACTCCTTCGGGAGTTTTTTCTTTTTGGCTCCGATTATCTGAATCTCATCAAAGTAGCGGCATATGTTGTATTGTTAGTGGGATGACGCATAATGTGGGTTATTGCGATATGATTTTTAAGATTCTATTGGTAATCACATGAACATTGAACACCTCAAATTGTTTATTCGCTTAGCGTCTACACATAACATCAGCATGGCTGGCCAAGAGTTGGGTTTATCTCCCGCAGTTGCCAGCTCCCACATCAGTAAATTGGAAGACAATTTAGGTGTTCGCCTGGTACATCGCACCACTCGTAAAGTGTCACTCACTGAAGAGGGAGAAGCATTTCTACCTCATGCTGAAGAGGTCCTGTCGAGTGTCGATGCCGCAAAATCGGCGGTTGGAGTCGGTAGTGATTCACCAACCGGTACGCTGCGTGTTACTGCCTCTGCTTCATTTGGACGTTTGCACTTAATACCAGCATTACCGGGGTTCCTTGAGCGATACCCAGGGTTAAAAGTCGATTTCAGATTGTCAGACTCCGTGGTCGATCTTGTGGAAGGCGGTTTCGATATCGCGATTAGAATCTCTGAATTAAAGGATTCGACTCTGATTGCGCGTAAGCTTGCCACAGATAAACGAGTGGTATGTGCATCACCAGATTACCTCATCAAATATGGCAAACCTGCCACGCCTCAGGACCTTAACGACCATCAATGTATTAGCTTGATTGGCCTAGAAAACTGGACCTTTCATACTGAAAACGGACCGAAAACGATTAAGGCGACCGGATCTTTTAGAGCAGATAACGGAGAGGCACTACGTGATGCTGCAGTCGGTGGGCTTGGTATTACAGTGACGTCGAATTGGTGTGCGTATGAACAACTAAAAAGTGGTCAGTTGATTCAAGTGTTGGAAGATTACCCACTCACCTCAGAACCCGCAATCTGGGCAGTGTACCCAAGTACTAGGCTGCTTGCTCCCAAAGTAAGAGCGTTTATTGATTACTTCTCGGACTACTACGGTAACCCGCCGTATTGGGAACAAACGTAAAGACAAACGTTGTACGAAAAAGCCCTGTGTTTCCAAGTTAATTTATTAGAAAAACAGGGCTTTTTTATTGAGATTTGCAAATCAACTCAGCATGAGTCGTCGCAATTAAGAAAGCGTCGCTTTGATGATCTCTTCAATTTTAGCGATAACTTGCTGTGATTTATCACCGTATAGCGCGTCTGGGTGCGGGTTCGCAAACGTGTTGTTGTCGTTATCAAAATATTGACCGCCCGCTTGTGCGAACTCATCAGACAATGATGCGCGAACGAGGATGTCAGAACCAATGCTCAGGTCGCCGCCCGCAATGCCGTAGGCGTCTTTTACCATCTTACTACCCAATAAAGAGGCTGGGTTAACAGCAACTACCATTGGCCCATTAGAACCTAGTTCTTTTGCCATCTCACGAGTCCACATAGTGATCGCAAGTTTGCTTTGCGCGTAAGCATCGCCATCAGAAAGTGGCTTTTTCCCTTCTAGTGCTTCGATGCTCACTGCGGCTTGCGCTGCCGACGATAAGTTCACCACACGGCTCAACGAATCGAATACTGGCAACAGGCGTTTGGTCAGATGATACGGTGATACTGTGTTCACAGCAAAACGAACATCTAAACCGTCTTTGGTGATTGGGTTGGGAGTATTGAACACACCCGCGTTGTTAATCAGCACATCAACCTTCTCGTGCTCGGCAATCACTTCGTCAGCCAGCGCATCAACATCTGCCAGAATAGACAAGTCTGCCACGTAGCTTTGGATCTTCGCTTGCGTAGAGAGAGCGATAAGTTGCTGCTCAACGTCTTTAAGTTTGCTTGGGTTACGACCATGCAATAAAACGTGGCGACCTTGCTGAACGAGTGCTTTTGCTGTTTCGAAGCCTATACCATCGGTAGAGCCTGTGATCAGAATGACTTTTTGCATGGAATAGATTCCTTATTAAAGCGCTGACATCGTGAGCGTTTTGAATGAATTGTTTTGTTGCGATAAAGAATAGCAACCTTTCGTAAAATTGATAATTAACCCATTTGATAAAACACTATTTAGCTTTTGTTGAAAATAGAAGAGGGTAATAGGGCGATTTGGTCGAGTGACAACTACTGAAGTGCAAGGAATTGAACGCAAATAGTGGAGGCAAATAATAAAAAAGCTTAGCGCGGGGGACGCTAAGCTTGTTTATTAATCAGGTTGTTGAACTGTGCTTGTTGGCTGGTGGATTAGCTTACTTGAGAAAAGCTTACCACTTTACGTTGTAGCTTCTCTTTTAAGTAATCAGACAATGCTTGTTGCTCAGATTCGCTCATGTACAAGCCAAGCTTGGTTCTGCGCCATAAGATGTCTTCGTCTGTCATTGCCATCTCTTGGTTGATCAAGTAATCAATCTCAGCTTGGTAAACACCGTGTGCTTCGCTTGAGAACTGGATACCAAGGTCTGCCTCACATGTAGCGCCTTCAAGCAGGCCCCATGTGTAAGTACCAAATTGGGTCACGTAACGAAGTAGCAGTGCTTTTGATGCCCAAGGGTATTTCGTGTGCATCATTGCGGCAAGCTGTTCGCGGCTACAGCTGAAGTTGCCACCCGGTAGAGTGTCGTTAGCTGTCCAAGGTGCGCCCATGTGTTTAAGGTAAGGTTCTAGCTTGTTCAGTGCCGCTTCACCGAGTTTACGATAAGTCGTTAACTTGCCGCCAAAGATCGATAGCAGTGGTGCTTGATCCATTTCTGCATCCAGCTCCAGTGTGTAGTCACGAGTGATCGCTTGTGGCGAGTCAGATTCATCATCACAAAGCGGTCTTACGCCACTGTATGTCCACACTACATCGTCACGCTCTAGTTGCTTAACAAAATGCTGGTTAACGATATCAATCAAGTAATCAACTTCTACATCGTCGATAGCCACTTCGCGAGGATCGCCTTTGTATTCAAGGTCGGTGGTGCCGATGATCGAGAACTTATCTAGGTAAGGGATCATAAACACGATGCGGTTATCTTTGTTTTGTAGAATGTACGCTTGTGGTTCGTCATGAACACGCGGTACCACAATGTGTGAGCCTTTGATTAGGCGAATATTACGTGGTGAAGTTTGTTCTAATCCATCATCAAAGAACTGTTTCACCCAAGGGCCAGCTGCGTTGACCAATGCTTTTGCTTTGCGCTCGAAACGTTGGTTTGTCATCACATCAAGAATCGTTACGTGCCAAATGTCGCCTTCGCGGTGCGCTTTTTCAACTCGGCAGTAGTTGCGTACTTCTGCGTTGTTTTCTTTCGCCGCTAATACGTTCAGCAATACCATACGCGCATCATCTACCCAGCAGTCTGAGTATTCGAAACCTGTTTTCATTTCTGGCTTCAGTAAACCTGATTGAGCCAAGTTCACCGTTTTACTTCCAGGAAGCGTCGTACGTTTACCTAAGTTATCGTAAAGGAATAGGCCACAGCGGATCATCCAAGCCGGGCGTAAAAATGGTCGGTGCGGTAAACGGAAACGCATTGGTTGTGCAACATGAGGTGCTTTTCTCAGCAACACTTCACGCTCTGCAAGTGCTTCTGAAACTAAACGAAACTCATAATGTTCAAGGTAACGTAGGCCACCGTGGATTAGCTTTGAACTTGCAGAAGACGTCGCAGAGGCGAAATCATTTGCTTCATATAAACCAACGTTTAGACCACGACCAGCAGCATCTGCCGCGATACCCGCACCATTGATGCCGCCGCCAATAACGATTAAGTCTAGAGTTGAAGATGTACTATTGTTTGAATTAGTTTGTTGAGCACTCATGGTTTTGACCTCTTTCTGAGCGAACGAGCATTTTAGAACATAATTGAATCCTATATTAACTTTCGTTTGTGGTCATTTATTATTTTCGTTTATGCGCGTTTTATGTGATTTGCGCATAAAAAAACCTTCGCTTATGACAGCGAAGGTTCAAAATGACTCTTATTCGAGCATAGAAGTGAGACTGTTCATGTTCAAGTACGATTTTCTAAGTAACAAAAAAGCCCATTATCGATAAAGTGATCTATCAATAATGGGCTCTTTTAATGAACATGATTTCTGAGCGTTTTTTTATTCGTCCGACGCTAGTGGTTGAGAAGCGGTCTCGATAACTTCTAATGGAATGTCTGAATCTTTAAGGATGTTCAGAATCTCTTCTGGTGGTTGTTTATTGGTGAATACCATGTGTGCTTGAGAGATGTTACCCAGCTTAACCATTGCGTTGCGGCCAAACTTACTGTGGTCGACTGCTAGGAAGATGCTGCGGCTGTTTTCGATGATAGCTTGCTTCACTCGAACTTCATGGTAGTCAAAATCAAGCAGTGAGCCGTCAAAGTCGATGCCGCTGATCCCTAGAATGCCGAAATCGAGGCGGAACTGCTTCACGAAATCGAGTGTTGCTTCACCCACGATACCGCCATCACGGTTTCTTACCTCGCCACCCGCCAAGATAACCTTTATCTCTGGGTTTGGTAGCAGGATACTGGCAACGTTGATGTTGTTAGTCACGACTCTGAGTTGTTTGTGGTTCTTGTTCAGCGCGCGCGCCACCGATTCTGGCGTAGTGCCGATATCAACGAACAAGGTTGCGCCATCTGGAATGTGTTTTACCAGCTCGTCGGCAATCACATCTTTTTCATTGAAGTTAAGCGCTTTACGCGTGTTGTAAGAGGTGTTTTCTGAGCTAAGAGGAATGGTTGCACCACCGTGATAACGGCGGATTTTGTTGCTATCGGCCAGCTCATTGAGGTCTCGTCTGATGGTTTGTGGGCTAACATCGAATTTTTCAACGAGCTCTTCTGTGCTCACATATCCTTGTGTTTTTACCAGGTCTACAATCTGCTGGTGTCTTGGTATCTGCTTCACTTAACTTACCACTCCCTGCACGCTATGGGTTCTAGCGCGTTACAATCGAAAATATTAACTCGCGCTATTGTGCTCGAATTGATTCTTTGAGAGAAGTAATGATGGTAAGGAATTATGTCTAAACCGCAAAAACGTTGATCAAAACATGAAAAAAAGGCCCCAAACGCCAAAAAGAGCACAAAATAGTGCTCTTTTTAGTTTCGTTTACTGAGGAACGAACAATTCAATCGATAAGAGAGTGATTATTCGAACGCTCGATTTTACTCTTCGTCGTCATCGTGCAGTTCAGACCAAACTTGTGCACACTTGATAGCACGCTTCCAACCTTTGTAACGGCGGTTACGTTTTTCTTCATCGTGGTGTGGCAAGAACGTACGGTCTAGTACTGCTTTGTCTTGAAGCTCATCGATGCTGTCCCAGAAACCAACTGCTAGACCAGCAAGGTATGCTGCACCCAGAGCCGTTACTTCAGTTACTTCAGGACGGTGAACTTCGGTATCTAGCACGTCTGATTGGAATTGCATTAGGAAGTTGTTCGCTACTGCGCCGCCATCAACACGTAGGTTTGCTAGCTTGATGCCAGAGTCCGCTTGCATCGCATCCAATACGTCACGAGTTTGGTAAGCAATACCTTCCAGTGTTGCACGGATGATGTGGTTAGAGTTAACGCCACGTGTTAAGCCAACAATTGTACCGCGAGCGTAAGCATCCCAGTATGGTGCGCCTAGACCGGTAAATGCAGGAACAACGTAAACACCGTTTGACGTATCTACTTTAGTTGCGAAGTACTCAGAGTCTTCTGCGCCAGCCAGTAGCTTCATTTCATCACGTAGCCATTGGATAGATGCGCCACCCATGAATACCGCACCTTCAAGTGCATAAGCTGGTTCGCCCGAAGGACCACATGCTAATGTCGTCAATAGGCCGTTCTTCGATGTTACTTTCTCTTGGCCTGTGTTCATCAGTAGGAAACAGCCCGTGCCGTATGTGTTTTTCGCTTGACCAGCTTCAACACACATTTGACCGTAAAGCGCTGCTTGTTGGTCACCCGCAATACCAGCGATTGGAATACGAGTACCGCCTTTACCACCAAGGTTCGTTTGGCCGTAAACTTCAGAAGAGCGTTTCACTTCAGGCATCATTGATGCTGGAATACCCATCTCGTCTAGTAGCTTGCTGTCCCAGCATAGGTCGTTGATGTTAAACAACATAGTACGTGATGCGTTAGTGTAATCCGTAACGTGTACACGGCCTTGAGTCATCTTCCAAACCAACCAAGTATCAACCGTACCGAACAGTAGCTTACCTGCTTCAGCGTCTTCGCGAGCGCCTTCAACGTTGTCTAGAATCCATTTTACTTTTGTACCTGAGAAATACGGGTCAAGGACTAAACCTGTATTGTCACGCACGTAGTCTTCTAGGCCACGCTCTTTAAGTTCTTCACAAATTTCTGCAGTACGACGACATTGCCATACGATAGCGTTGTATACCGGCTTGCCTGTCTCTTTGTTCCAAACGATGGTGGTTTCACGTTGGTTAGTGATACCGATACCCGCTAGCTCGTCGCTGCGAATGCCTGCTTTAGCTAGAGCTTCAACCAATGTAGAGCTTTGAGTCGCCCAGATTTCCATTGGATCATGTTCAACCCAGCCAGCCTTTGGATAAATTTGAGTAAATTCTCGTTGAGAAGAGCTTACGATGTTTGCATCGTGATCGAGGATTACAGCGCGAGAGCTTGTAGTGCCTTGGTCTAGGGCAACAATGTATTTTTGCTCGGTCATGGTAAGAATCCTTTTTGTTCCGTTATTTATATTTTAGTAAATGTAAGGTCGCTTGGGGTTAAGCTTGAGCTTGTTCAGCTTCTTCTTCTGTTTCACATTGGTTTGGAATTGTGCAGCCATGGCCTTCCACTGGTAGGTGAGCACCAATAACACGTGGGTACAACCAGCCACCAAAACACGCACCAGCGATAGGAGCAAGAATTGGAACGATGAAGTAAGGAATATCACGAGCACCGGTTAATGCAAAATCCCAACCTGCAAAGTAAGCGAAAAGTTTTGGTCCGAAGTCACGTGCAGGGTTCATAGCAAAGCCAGTTAGTGGACCTAATGAGCCACCAATTACCGCGATAAGAATACCGATCAGTAGAGGGTTCATTGCGCCACGTGATGCGCCATTGTTCTCGTCGCCCAGTGCAAGAATGGCAAACATCAATACTGCAGTAATCACGAATTCCACCGCAAAAGCGCCGAAGAAAGAGAGTGAAGCATGTGGGTAAGTCGAGAAGATACCAGCAGTTGATAGTGCGTCTTGGCTGCTACGAACAAAGTTATGAGCAATTTCGTAATCTGTAAACAAGTTGCTGTATAGGCTGTAAACCAAAGCTGCAGAGCAGAAGGCACCAAGTAATTGAGAGATGATGTAAGGCACTACCTTCGCCTTATCAAATCCATGGAACATGGCTAATGCAATGGTTACTGCAGGGTTTATGTGTGCGCCAGAAACGCCAGCTGTGCAGTAAATCGCGATAGATACGCCGAAGCCCCAGATGATACTAACTTCCCATTGTCCGAATGTTGCACCTGTTAATACCAGTGCAGCCACACAGCCAACGCCAAAGAAGATGAGCAGGCCAGTACCGATAAATTCGGCGAGGCATTGCCCAAATAAAGAAGGTTGTTTGTTTGTTGTCATGTTCGAGTCCTTGTTATTTTTGCTTATCTAGCACGCGTATTGTGCATAAATTTGCGAACCCGAAAATAAACGAGCATTAAAAATGAGCGTTTGAGCATAAAATTGTTAATTAAACTGGCTTGAAATGTTAAACCGAACACTTTTGCTCGAAAAAGAAGCTTGTATGGACGCTATTGCGCGAATGTATGTCTTGGGAGGTCGCTAAAAGTACCTGTATGTAAGCAGATGCACAACTGGTACGAGGAGTTAATGACTGGATTTGTGATGCTGATTCGCGAGTGGTGGTTTATTAAACTTGGATCTTGTGGACCTATCCGGGGTCTCAAATGTTGGAAAAGCGTTAACAAACAAGGATGTACTTAAGCTATGACAAAAAATGCCAGATCCATACTGAATCTGGCAATTCGTTTTGTTTATCGCTCAGTGATGATATTTGAGCGAATCGGTGAATTAATTTAGAGCGTTAACTTTGCCTTGTGTAACAAAGTAGTCTCTTACTGAATCGTACGCCCAGTTAAATCCGATAGCGTAGAGTACAAAGAAAATGACTAGGCCGATGTCCATAATCAATACGGTTAGGAAATCCAGCTTCAACACCCACATCAAGACTGGTAGCGTCACTGTCATTAAACCAAGTTCAAACCCTAATCCGTGTAAAACTCGGGTTTTCTTCGTTCGTTTTGTTCTGTCTGCCCCGAAGATTTTGTCGTAGCCGTAGTTGTAGACGTAGTTCCAAGCCATTGCTATTAGCGACATCGCAAGTGCTAACCCCGCCATTTCCCCAGCTCCATTGCCAGTAATGTAGGTTGCTAGCCCCGCCATCATGATCAGTGCGAACACTTCAAATAGCACCATATGTAGAATTCGTTCTTTGTGTGACATGTATTTTCTCTTTCTGTTGAATCTATATTTGCTGTTTGAAAGGTATATTATCTTTAATTATGATTATAGAAAGATAGTAACTATCACCAATGGTGATAATAGGTTGGTGGTATGTATAACATTGAACAACTTAAAATGTTCGTTTACGCAGTAGAGCTGGGTTCTTTCTCAGCAAGTGCTCGTCATTTAGGTAAGGTGCAATCGGCGGTAAGCCAAGGCATCAACAATCTTGAAATAGATTTCAATGTGGAGTTATTTGATCGTTCGACTCGCAAACCTTCGCTGACGAAAGAAGGTGAACAGCTCTTTAAACAAGTGAAAGCAATCGTCCTTCAGGTTGAAGATCTCAATGCTTCCGTTAGTGCGATAGGAACGGGCGAAGAAGGGCTTATTAAAATCGCATTAGATGACTCCTTATTGGTCCCCAACCTATCCAGAATCCTAAGTGAATTCAGCCAACTTTTCCCTGCAACTGAAGTTGAGTTGATCGCTTGTACCACAACAGAAGTGAATCCCTTCGTAGTTGAAGAGAAGGCAGACCTTGGTTTGATGTTCACCAACTTGGCTTTTGATGTCGGTTCTGAACCTTGCTTTATTGGGCATCTGCCGTTTGTTGCTGTTTGTCACCCAAGCCACAAGCTAGCCAAAACGGGTGTAGCGAAATTGTCGGATTTACTGCCACATCGTCAGCTCATGCTGAGGGGCGACAAAGGTAAGATGATGGATCAGTTTCCACTTATAGCGGGCAAGGTATGGTGGTCGAACAGCTTTATCGTTATCAAAGAAATGATCCTCGGTAGTGATGTCGGTTGGGCGTACTTACCTAAACACCTTGTTGAAGAAGAGTTAAGTAAACAGCGTTTGATAGAGGTGAACGTCTCATTTGACCATAAAACGTGGTCGCCTCCGGTTGATTTGGTTTTATCGAAAACACGCTCTAAAGGGCCAGCATTGCTATGGCTTGAACAAGCATTGAAAGGCCTATTAGACGAAACATAAGCTGGATGAGACTTAAATTGGATTAATCTGGATAGAGAAAAGGCTCACAAATTACTTTGTGAGCCTTTCTGTTTTAAGCGATACGCGATTTTTTTAGTTCGCAGATTTCACTGTTAGACCGTTGTAGTACTTGTCTTTCATCTTAAGTGCCACGTTCACTAGGTAAATCAGTACAGGTACTTCAATCAGTGGACCGATAACGCCTGCAAACGCTTGATCTGAGTTGATACCGAATACAGAGATTGCTACGGCAATCGCTAATTCAAAGTTGTTACCTGTTGCTGTAAATGCAATTGATGCGTTCTTGTCGTATTCAATGCCCATCTTCTTACCAATGAAGAAACTGATGAAGAACATCGCAGTGAAGTAGATTGTCAGTGGAACAGCAATCAACAATACGTCCATTGGCAACTCAACAATCATCTCGCCTTTTAGGCTGAACATCAGAACGATCGTTGCCAGTAGAGCAATCAGTGTCATTGGAGAAATGCGCGGAATGAACACGTCGGTGTACCATTGCTCACCTTTCATCGACACAAGGATCTTACGGCTTAAGAAACCTGCTAAGAATGGGATACCTAGGTAGATAAGTACGCTGTGTGCAATATCGATCATTGAGATATCAACCAGCATGCCTTCGTAACCGAATACTGGAGGAAGAACGCTGATGAACAACCACGCCATAAAGCTGTAGCTAACCACTTGGAACGCACTATTCAGAGCAACCAATGCGGCACCGTATTCTTTGTTACCGCCACCGATGTCGTTCCAAACTAGAACCATTGCCACACAACGTGCAAGACCAATTAGAATCACGCCGACCATGTAACCAGGGTGGTCACCCAAGAATGTAAGCGCTAATACGAACATTAGGATAGGGCCAACCAACCAGTTCATAATCAAAGAGAGCTTGATGGCTTTCTTATCTTTTACCACAGTGCCCAATAGACTGTAGTTAACCTTAGCCAAAGGTGGGTACATCATTAAGATAAGGCCAATCGCGAGTGGAATGTTGGTGGTGCCAACAGACATTGAATCGTTCCACTGTTCGATCTGTGGGAATAGGGTACCTAGCAGTACACCAAGGCCCATGGCGATGAAGATCCATAGTGTTAAGTAGCGATCTAGAAAACCTAACTTTGGTTTCATGGTAATCTCTCTTTTTTGATATCGTAAATCGTCGAAAGACGATTGATTGTGGCAAAAAAACACGCTTAAAAGTAAAGGCTATCAAAGCCGATCCCTCAAGCGTGAACTTCTATTTTAGAATGCTGTTAAATACCGATTCGAAGCGTTGAATATTGTCGCGGTCGATGCGGTAACACATCTTCGGCGGGATAGACTCAGCAGTGATAAAACCAGAGCTTTTCAATATTCTTAAGTGTTCTGATACCGTTGATTGAGCCAAACCCAATTCACTTACCAGATCACTGTTTAAGCAGCCGCCCGACTTTTCCAATGCAGACAAGATACTAAGTATGCGAATTCTCGCTGGATGCGCGAGTGCTTTTGCTAACACTGCCATTTCTTTTTCTGCTTCAGCATTACTCGGCGGAAGAGGTAGAGAACAGCTTTCTGTTGCTTGGCATGTTGCAGTCATACTTAGGTAGCTCACTTAATTCTAATCGTTAAAAGACGATTAATAGTAAGCCTATTTTTTTTGTCGGTCAATGCGAATTTTAAAAGTTGCCTTAAATGGGCCGACGCAGCTTGTCGTATTGACGTAGCTTGATACCCGATTTGCTATCGATTTTAAACCTTATGGTACATAAGCAATATCTAAGATTTAAGCAAAGAAACTCACCGAAAAGCATTGCATTCACTGGCTACTATAGCGATATAATCGAACGCAGAACCGTTACCCAAGATAACGAAAAATCATAATCTACTATTTAATTTTTATACCAATCACAGTAAGTAAATGATCAGAAATAGCGCAGGAAAAAGACTTGAGAACAAGGCGGAATTTTTTGGTAAGTAGTTATTCTACAATCAAAAATTCTAACGCAGTTATCGAGTATTTTAACCAGCTACGATGAACAGTTATTTACTACGATTGGTATTACTTATAGGTAAGCTCTGAAATGCCACAACAGAACATCAAATTTATCGCTGCTGATATGGACGGCACTCTACTTAATGAACACGGAAAGTTAGACCCTGAATTCTTTAACCTCTATGAGCGACTAGAAGCTCAAGACATTATTTTTGCTGCGGCATCGGGTCGCCAGTATTACAGCTTGATGGAAACCTTTGCTCCTATTAAAGATCGTATGATGTTTGTTGCTGAAAACGGCACATTGGTGATGCACAAAGGCCAAGAGCTATACAGCTGCTTGCTTGATACTGATGCCATCAAAGACATCATCAAAGAAGCGCGTGCTATCGAAGGTGCCCATGTGGTGCTGTGTGGTAAAAAGTCAGCATACATCGAAACCAAAGACGAACGTGCTCTAGCGGAGATCTCTAAGTACTACCATCGCCGCGAGCAAGTAGAAGACCTTTTGGCGGTTGAAGACAAGTTTATCAAGGTTGCTATTTGCCACTTTGACGGCTCGCAAGAGAAAGTAAACCCAAGCATCAACGCTAAGTTTGGTGAAAATTACCAAGTGGTTGTAAGCGCGAAAATTTGGTTGGATGTGATGAATGCTGAGGCTTCAAAAGGGGCGGCAATTAAGCATCTACAAAACACATTAGGTTTCACTTACGAACAGACCATGAGCTTTGGTGACTACCTAAATGATTACGAGATGCTTAAAGAGAGCTACCACTCATATGCGATGGAAAATGCACATCCAAAACTGAAAGAGATTGCTCGTTTTGGTGCGCCAAGTAATGTTGATGCAGGCGTATTCCAAGTGTTAGAGAAACTTCTCGCATAACGTTCGAAATCCTTTTTAGATTTTTATCAAAGCCGACTCACTAACATGAGTCGGCTTTTTTGTTCGCTACTGGTGCATTGAGTTAAATTTGAACGAGTGTTCAGTTTATTGTAGTCTGATCAGAAATATGGGTATCCATTTCGAATTGGATACGCCCTAGCAACGATATTTGGAATGACGATGAGCAAGAAACTTCAACTCGATATTATTTCTGACGTAATGTGCCCTTGGTGCGTTGTCGGCTACAAAAACCTAGAGCAAGCCTTATCAGAACTTGGCTTAGAACAACAAATTGAACTTGAATGGCAGCCGTTTGAGCTGAATCCAGATATGCCACAAGAGGGTGAAAACCTGCGTGAGCATATCATGAGAAAATACGGCTCTAGTGCGGAAGAGAGCCAACGTTCACGTGAGCAACTGGCAGCTCGTGGCAAAGCGGTTGGGTTTGATTTCAATTTCTATGACAGCATGAGAATGGTGAATTCACGTCACCTACATGTGCTGCTTGATTTTGCTCTCGCGCACGGTAAACAGACTGAGTTAAAGCTACGCTTCTTTACTGCGCACTTTTCAGAGAAAAAAGATCTGTCTGATCTTGAAGTGATTGCACAAGAACTTGAAGCGGTTGGTTTGGATTCAACGAAGGCACTGAAACGCCTAAAGAACATCGACAACTTAAAGCAAATAGAAGCGCAAGAGTTTGAATGGCAACGCATGGGCATCTCAGCTGTTCCTACTGTGGTATTCAACCGCAAAAGTGCAGTCACTGGCGCACAGACGGTCGAAACGTATAAGCAAATCCTTCAAGAGCTTATGGCCGAATCATAAGCCGATCATTGGTATTAATTAGAGTCTGAATTTCATGGAATCACTTTCACTCGCACAAGCACAAAAAATGGTATTGCTTTCACAAAAATTGCCACCTAAGAAGCAACCCCCAAAGAAGCAAAGTAGTGGGGGCGCTTTGGCGAACACGCTGTCTGCGATTGAAAACCTTGGCTATGTGCAAATTGATACCATTTCGGTGATTCAGCGAGCCCACCATCATACGTTGTGGAATCGCAATCAGGGCTACCAATTGAACCATCTGGATAAGCTGTTAGAGCGTCGAGAGGTGTTTGAATATTGGTCGCATGCCGCTGCGTATTTACCTATGCGTGACTTCCGCTTCAGCCTACATCGCAAGAATGGCTTTGCGAGCGGTAAGCTCAAGCATTGGTATAAAAAGGATGACGCACTGATGGCTCATGTTCTCAAACGTATTGAGAATGAAGGGCCGTTGATGGCGAAAGACTTTGAAGGGGATCGACCAAACCCCGGAGGTTGGGGCGGTAAACCGGCTAAGCAAGCTTTAGAAACCTTGTTCATGCAAGGCGATTTAATGGTGCCAAGCCGAGTTAATTTTCATAAGGTGTATGACCTAACCGAGCGAGTTCTACCGAGCGGAATTGATACCTCTGAGCCGACAGAACAAGAGTACATCGAGCATCTGATCACGCGTTATTTAGAAGCGAACGGTGTGGGAATCGCATCTGAGATGAGCTATCTCCTTAAGAACACCAAACCACTGATTCAGAAAACACTCCAGCAGATGCTTGAAGACAAACAAGTCGTGAAGGTGGATGTTCAAGGCTCTGACTATTATGTGTTGCCTAATGCGTTTGAGCTTCTGAATCAGTCTCTTTCTCGAACTAAGTTAAAGATATTGTCTCCGTTCGATAATCTGTTGATTCAACGTAAGCGAATGCAATCACTGTTTAACTTTGATTACCTTCTTGAGTGTTATGTTCCTGAAGCCCAGCGCCAGTTTGGTTACTTTAGTTTACCGATTCTGTGGCAAGGTAAGCTGGTGGCGCGAATGGATTGTAAGGTTGACAGGAAGACCCGTTTACTCAACATTCGCAACTTAGTTGTTGAAGACAGAGTTAAAACTCATGAGTCATTGATTCACGCTTTATGCGAAGAACTAAAGCACTTCATGGTGTTTAACCAATGTGATGAGGTGGTCGTCCATAACACCACGCCTTCCGACCTTGGCAAGCGCTTGATGAGTCATTGGCAAATGGTTTAACGTTTATCGCTGCTTAAAAGCCCTAGTTACATAAACCATCTCGTTATTCAGCAAGCTCGGCTAATAAAAACTCGACAAAGGTTCTGTTCTTCAACGACAGTTGCTTGGTTTTGTAGAGCAAGTGAATCGGCTTGGGTAACGGCGCCATGCCGGGTAGGATTTCCAACAGAGCACCACGCTCAATCTCTTCTGAGACTAAGATAGTCGGCTGTAACAACACGCCCACGCCTTGTAGGGCTGCATATCGTAACACATCCCCATTATTCGACATCAAACGCACTTGCCCTTTATTCACCGCGCTATGCGTTGCTTGGTGGTTCTGAGAGGCTAGGAGTTGCGCTTCATTGTTTTGCGTACTCCGCGTTTGTGCATCTCGACCACTCACATCACGACGACTGCTATAACTGAATCCAAGTGATGGGTGTCGCGCGAGATCTTCTAATACACGAATCTCTGCATGTTGGTTTAGGTATGCAGGAGCTGCGCAGTAACACATCTCGTAATCCCCTAAATATCTGGCGACTAAACTCGAGTCAGACAGGTCACCAATTCGCACAATTAAATCAATATCCGAAGAGTAGGGATCAACAAGATCGTTGTTCAGTACGAGCTCGACATTAATCGTCGGATTATTGGCAAGGAACTTCGCCACTATCGGGGCAAGCACCTTGTTCCCATAGGTCACTGGGCAGTTTATTTTGACCGTGCCTTGAGGCTGGTTTTCTAAGGTTTGAATTAGATTTTCAGCATTGCTGATGTCTTCCAGAATTCGTTTACATTCTCGATAGTAGAGCTGCCCTGAATCGGTTAAAGACTGCTTGCGTGTGGTGCGATGAATCAGTTGAGAGTTGAGGCTCGATTCAAGATGATGGACATGTTTACTGATCATGGTCGCCGACAGGTTGAAGTGGTTGGCGGCGCTGCGAAAGCTGCCCTGTTCCACTACGTAAACGAAGACTTTCATGCTGGTTAACTTATCCATTAAACACTCTTGGTTGATAAATAATAAACAAAAGGTGAGTTTATCAATTATTAGGGGTTAATTATATTAATGGCAAATCGATAATTAACTAAAATAAGAGCGTGAAATGCCTCAAACGAACGAAACCATCTTTGTTACTGCCGAACTTAAGATTAAAACCAATATTGAACGTGAGGCTGCGGTTGAAGCCATCGAACAGTTTTGCCTAGATATGCAGAGCGAATCGGGCTGCCTACAAGCAATAGCAACCTATGACGAAAACCAAAGCGATCGCGTGATCCTGCTTGAGCAATACGCTAACCGTGAAGCCATTAACCAGCACTTTGGTATGCCTCACACCCAAGCGTTTATTGAGCGTGACATTACCGAATTAGTTCAAGCGTTCGAAACGCAGCTAGAATCAAAAGAGCAGGAGAAGTAAGCCATGAAATGGGGAATCCTAGGAACCAGCTTTATCTCAGGCGTTATGGCGGATGCGATTAAAGGCGATACTCTAAGTGAACTGTATGCCGTTGCAGGACGCACAGAGAAAACACTCAATGAGTTTGCAGCGCAGTACCAACCAACACGAACCTTCAACAGCTATGAAGCCTTGATTGAAGATGAGTCGGTCGACATTATCTACATCGCGCTACCTAACCACGTCCACCACGAATACGTGATTAAAGCCGCTCAAAAAGGCAAAGCTATTCTGTGTGAAAAATCGTTATCGGTTGATATGGAAAAAACCGAACAAGCACTACAAGCGGTGAAAGAAGCGGGCGTATTTTTCGCAGAAGGTTTGATGTACTTAAACCACCCGCTTATCGTCAAGCTTCATCAAGAATTAGCTACTGGTGAGATTGGTGAAGTACGCTCTATTCAAGGTTCATACGTTGCTGCGATTGACCAGTTTGTGAATCCAGAAAGTAAAGGTGCACTGTACAACTTAGGTTGTTATCCAATGTCGCTGATTCACTCTGTCGCGCAGCACCAGTTTGGTGAGAGTGTGTTTGATGACGTTAAGATCGCGGCAATCGGCCGACGTGGTCAAGATGGTAACATCTGCGAATCATCGGCGATGATGCGCTTCAACGACCACTTCACTGCGCAAATCCATACTGCAGAAGACCACGGCTTAAAGCATGGTTTTACGATTTTAGGCAGCAAAGGTTGCATCACTCTCGACACCAACCCATGGTTACCGACTGAAGAGAATACATTCACGGTTGAGATCTATGAAACATCGAAACGTGAAGTGAAAGTCGAAGCGCAAGGTGACGGCTTCCATTATCAAGTGCGCAATATCCGAAAAGCGGTTGAGCAAGGCGACACACAACTTGCAGCACCTATGGCGACTCATCAAGACTCTCGCGTAATCATGAAGTTACTGACTGATTGGGAACAAGCGGCGAGCTAGTTTCTTTGTCAAACCCTGTACACGCCTCATACTTGGTAGCTTCGTAAGCTATCAAGCATGAGGTGTTTCTCTAATCCCTCTCGCCCATTATCCTCAATAAATACTTTGCATTTGAAACAGCCACAGTGTCCAATATCGGTTAAGACAATATTGACTTAAAAACCTTATTTTTTAAGGTGTTAAATAGGATGCCTGCTTCATGCGTAAATCAGATAAGAAGATCGAAAATCAAATCAGAGATGTGCTAACTGACGTTTGTGAAGACACGCTAAAAGGCTTCGATGGTTTTTTGTGGGTGACTCACTCGGTCAACTTCTCTTCATTTCCGCAAAGTTTGAAAATCGTCTGTGTATTCGATACCAATCAAGATAGAACGAATTTCTTAGAGGTTGGTGGTCAACAGCAGGTGGCTTCCGTTATTCAAAGCGCATTCAATCAGGTTGGGATTAAGCTGAAGAGCATTGATAAGCACCTAAGCTTCGATACACAAGAAAATTGCGACCGTGACCACCAAGGTAAGTGGAATTTAAGGCTGTAATTCTCCCCCCTGAACCATCTTGATATTTGATCAACGGTACCGGATTTTGGTGGTGTTGCTTTGGAAACACCACAATCTCTTTCTATCCAAAATTCTCATTTTGAGAATAATTGCCCCCTCAATTTTCACTATCTGTGAAACTTCCCTTACGAGAAAAATTAAGATTATAAGTTTTGAGTTTTCCTTGTAACGCGCTGAGTTTGAATATCTATTTATATAGGCTACTGGCAGGTAACTGGCTTTCAGGCGGAGCACCCTTGATCAATACTTATATCTAACCAATACTTTTTCTTATTTTGATTCCTAAATTGACACGTAAGTTGGCTGACTTTTCGTCTCGTTATATGAGTTACGACAGTATCGATTAGGAAGTTTTGATAATGAAAACCTACAATCTCTGGGTACTAGCGCTCATACCATCATACTTGGTTGCTAGTCACTCATTTGCCGTTGGTACAGCGGTAGTATTACCTGGGCAACATGAGCCCGGCACTGCTCTCGACGGCTCTCCTTTGTCTGCGGATGATGTTATCGATTGGGAGATCGCTAACAGCGACATTGTATTCGGCGCTTATTCAGACATCACTGACAACCAGCACGCTACAACAATTGGTTATATGTATAACCAAGCGATGGCGGTGAATTCTGGTTGGTTGGAGAACGATCTGCGTAATCAAGCCGAGTTGGATGGCATTAATTTCGAAGACTATTTCCTTCATTTCTCGGAAGATACGGTCATTGCTGAAGTTGATAAAACGCACGGTGAAAACACGCTTTTAAACCGAAAACCCGTAATTGTCGGGTACACAGCCAGTGAAGACCATGCGGGTTTTTGGCTTTACCAACAACCACCGTGGGATGCAGATGTATTTGAGAGTTTCGAAAGCGGTGGAGCGCTTTATATCTACCATGCTGAGCCGTTTGATCGTTTAACCTTCAAGTTTTCTCAGTTTGCTGCAGGTGGCGAGTTTTGGATTGAATACCCAGCAGCCGTTGATTCTCATGGGTTGGTATCGCAGTGGCAAACACTAGAGATCAAGAAAGATAGAACCCTCAATATGACCAAAAACCAGTTTGTGATTTGGAACCCACCAAGTGATTGGGTGAGAGCATCGACACACGATGGCAGTGGTGCAAGCTATGGTGGTGGGCAGTATTTTGGTTCAACCTTTGTAAGAGATGGCGGGCGCTTTTATGTTGTTAGGGTTCGTTGGCAGGGGGATAACCCACAAGACCGCCCGCGTTTGAAAGACGTGACGCTGAAAAACAGTTTTCCGACGGTGAAACTGACCGATGCACCAATAGTCACGCCAGATGGAAGTCTTATCAGCCAATGGCGAAAGATCCGTGGTTTTGATGTCGCTGCAGACCTCAATGGTGATAACTACTTGTCACAAAGCGAGTACCGCAAGCGCACAAACAAAAATGCTACCGCTCGCTTTCGCTGGGAATCGAGAGTCATTCCATTTGGTCGAATGTGGAGTGCAAATTCCTCTTGGGCGTTAACGAATATGGATAGTTTGGACTACCTATCGGCAATACAGGGCTATTACCAACAAAGTTGGGGCGAACAAGGTCTCAATGGTGCTTACAACGATGATACCAATAAGCTGATCGGCTCTAATCAATTCTTTGTTTACTCTGGTGGGCATGTCCAGGAGCTTGGTGCGGTCGCTGGCTCAAGTGAAGCGGATACAATCTATAAATTGCAATTTTCAGAGTTCCTGAAAAATCTATCATTGTTGGATAGTGCTGCGTTGATTGGATTGAATATAGGAACGGCAAATTTGCTAGGAAGAAATGGTCAATCTCACTTACGAGAAGCCGGGTCTCTATACCTCAGAGAGCATTATATTTTCCCTTCTACCGGTTTTAGTGGCTACTCAGGAATATCAAAACATTGGGATAACTCTGCACTCGCTTATGCTGAACAGGGCGTTATTTTTCAGGCAACTACGCGCTATGGACGAGTTCATCATTACGGGAATAGTGAACAAAACTGGAAGCAAGATCAGTACTCTGCTTTAGCGATTTACCATTTGAGGCGCCACCCTCACTATAGCTATTTTAACCAATGGAATAACGGCTATGTATATGGCAGTGGCAATACCACATCAGATAACTTTTGGCGGAGTGGTATACCTAAGAATTTGGCGTATCAGCCAAGCTCGCTGTTAGCTATTGAGTTAGGTGAGCCAGCGAACCACATTCCACAAAGCTTTGACGCGATCCCTCTAATGCTCTCGACAAGTACGCCTGTGCCGGCTGATTACACTATAGTCGGTGATACATCGATGAACGAAATGGTACACCAAGACTTACCCGACGGAATGACACACGTATTGCCGACATTTACCTATTTTATCTACCAATCTGAAGAGCAAGTGGTCGCTGGTGGACCTGAAGATATGGTGTTAGCGAGAGAGTTTGATCATGGGCGAGTGCTGTATCGCACTGACTTCCACGGTAAGAGCGCAAGCTTTTATGAGATAGAGAAACTGACGATTACATTGGATGTTCCGATGAAGCCAGTCGATGCAGATGGCAATATTGGTGAATATGTTAATCAGATAGAAATTGGCGGGTATGAAGGGTTGTTTCTACTTTATTAGCGTGAAACTCGAGGTGCTTTCAGTTGTTTGTCGGGCTTCTATTTTGGAAGCCCACTCTTTGCCAAGATTGAATTAGGCCCTTGAAATCAGCTTGTTGTTTTTACACTGTTTGAACTCTTTGGCTAGCCATGACTTTTCATTCAAGCCATTGTCAATTAAGGCAAATAGGTAACCATCAACCTTGCTTGAAGCGGCTGGGTATTCTTGAAATACGTGCTTGGGATATCCCGGGTAATTCGTTTCATATTTGCTGTCTAGTCGCTTGCCTTGCTCTCGCCATTTAACGAATAGTTCTGAAGAAGAGGTTGGTTTTTTGTATTGACCTAGAATCCGTTGGTGATGAACCAATGCTACTTTAGCGCAGTGGTTAGTTTGAACGACTTTCTGTATTAACTCAGCTTGTGTTTCGCTCATTGTTTTCGCTAGTGCGTTTTCTTGCTCGATGCGCTCTATTCGCTCACCGAAGGTTTCAGCGTGCGTAGAAAAGATAACAGAAATGGGTAAAACCAATGCCAAAAGGCGCTTGCAGAACATAACCTAACTCATTGAATGGATTCGTGACTATTATGCCGTTGAGTAACAATATTATTAACGAATAAACACGCTTAATTGTAAGAATTATTTTTATCGAGTGGATTAATAAATGCTTATTCCTTTAGGCTATTCGTCACCTGAATGTTTTAGCTGTTTATCGGGTAAGTATTACTTCTCAGCTTGCATGAGAGATTAACGCACTGATTATAAATGTTGAATATCAATCTCTTGATAAGGGAAGCCAATGGCCTTGGCTGCATTTAGTAAGGCTTGCTGACTCTTAAACACTCTTGGTTGCATCTTTCTATCAGACTCAAGAAAACTGTTTACTCCCCATTTATGGCTTTTTACGAGTAGATAATAGCCATTGGTTCCTGGGGAAACCACTCCGATCGCAGCTTTCAAGTCTCCGCGGCCAAAGTGCTCTTTGAATTCACGTAACAACATACCAACTTCCTTATTTGAATATTAAAAAAGGGAGCAAAGTGCTCCCTTATTGAGTAAGGTTAATGGTTATAGGAATGCGCGGTAAGGCAGTTCTGGATCATTCTTGAAGATGTCAGCAAAGCCGCGGAAGTGCTGGTAGTGCATACGACCTTTGTCTGTTGGGTAAGTGTACTTACCACCCACTTGCCAGAAGAAAGGAGCGAAGCCGTATTGAAGACGCTCTTTCTTCATGTTCCATAGCATTTCGATTTCACGTGGGTCGTTTTGGAAGTTAGCCCAGATGTCATGGTGGAATGGAACCACCACTTCACAGTTTAGAGATTCAGCAGCACGAAGAATATCTGAAGACGTCATTTTATCAGTCACGCCACGTGGGTTTTCACCGTAAGAAAGCAATGCTACATCGATTTTGTGGTCGTTACCGTGCTTCGCGTAGTAGTTCGAGTAGTGAGAATCACCAGAGTGGTAAACAGAGCCGCCAGTTGTTTCTACCAAGTAGTTCACTGCGCGATCATCCATGCCATCCAGAATGTCTTTATCGATAGAAGATGTACCTTCTGGAAGAGTGACAAGCGCTGTACGGTCGAATGCGTCTAGAACCTTGATGTTTACGTCTTTGATGCGAATCTCGTCACCAACTTTAGCGATAACACAACGATCTTCTGGCACACCCCATTTCATCCATAAATCAACACACGCCTTAGGGCCAATGAATTTCACGTGATCGCCACAGTTTTGTAGAACTGCTGCTGCAACGTTGATATCGATGTGGTCGCCATGGTCATGTGATGCCATTACCGCATCAATTTCTTTAATCGCAAATGGGTCTAGCGGGAAGATAGCAGTACGTAGGTTTGGTTGAAGCGCTTCAACACCACCCATACGCATCATTTGGTGTTGGTTTTTCATTTTTTGAACCGCTTGTGTCTTCTTACCTGTACCACACCAGAAGTCCATTGATAGGTTTGCACCTTCTTCTGATTTTAACCAGATACCTGTACAGCCAAGCCACCACATAGAGAACGTGCCTGGTTCAACTACAGTTTGTTCAATCTCTTCATTTAACCATGTGCCCCACTCAGGGAATGTATTTAGGATCCAAGACTCGCGAGTGATTTCGTTTACATTGCTCATGATAATACCTTTTATTTCAATAATTTGATTAATTTTGGATGTAGGGAACCGAGCGCCTTAATTTGGACTAAGGCACTGAGCTGAAATTTATTATTATTTGAGGGCGGGTTAGCCCATAAGATTTACACTAAGATGACTTGCGTCCCTTGAGCTTCAATCTTTTTAACCACGTCTGGGTTGGCATCTTTACCGGTGATTACGATGTCAATTTGTTTAGCATCGCAAAACAGCATTCCGGTCCTTTGTCCAACTTTAGAGCTGTCTACCACAACGACTAACTTGTCGACTTGTTCTAACATCTGTTGCTCGGCAACCGCGGTTAGCATGTCGGCTTTATAGAGACCTGCATCAGTTAACCCTTTACCTGACGTAAACATCCAGTTCCCGGCATATCCACCCAATGAGTTTGGTGCTGGGTTTAAAAAGATGTTTTGTGCCTTGTTGTATTGGCCACCAATGATGATCACGTCGTCATGATCTTCGTTGATCAAGTAGCTGGCTAGTGGGAAATAGTTCGTTACGATCTGAACGTCTTCTCCACACAGTTGTTGACCCAAAAGGAAAGCGGTGGAACCACAGTTTATGACTACAGTGTCACCCGCCTGACAAAGCTCGGCCGCGGCATGCGCTATTTGAGCTTTCTCTTCATAAAACTCAGTACTGTTGATATTGAGCGGTGACCACTTTCTCTTTTGGTTTTCTATTCTTTCGGCGCCATTTCGTACTTTTCGAAGTCTACCTAGCTCATCTAATTTTGCGATATCACGTCTAGCTGTCGCCGGTGAAACACTAAAATTATCAATAATATGAGAGACATTAATCGTCTGCATTTCTTCTAGTAACGACAGGATGCCGTTGTGTCTTTGCACTTCGTTCATATTTATCACTCTATTTGTCGTTGTGACAACTTGATGATTACTTTTGATTTGTTTTGATTCTAATAATCACATTTGTGATTGTCAAATCCTTGCTGTTGTAAAACAAGACTTTAATCACAAGTTTTTATAAGTTGTTGTTTTTGTTGATTTTTATGTTTTTGGGTGTGATCCAATGCCCAATTAACCACATTCTAATGGTGGATAATTGATATAAATCAAAGTAATCACAAGTGAGCATTGAATGATTACTTTTGATTGTTAAAGTCTATCTCGTGAGCAAAACAAGACATCACTGAATCCTACAAATCATTAAAAATACAAATTATATCAGGGGTAAAGATATGGAGTTCTTATACGATATCTTCTATATTTTTTATAGTCAGGTTATGACCAAAGCACCTTTGCTGCTTGGTATCGTAACTTGTCTCGGTTACATCCTTCTCAAACGTGACGCAACAACCGTTATCTCCGGTTCAATCAAAACCATTGTTGGCTTTATGATTGTTCAAGTGGGTGCGGGAACGCTGGTAGCAGGTTTTAAACCTGTTATTGAAAAGATGAGTGAAATTCATGGACTGACAGGCTCGGTAATCGACCCTTACACCATCCATGATGGCCACCATGGAAACCATGGGCGACAATTACTCTTGGGTTGGGTACGCAGTCCTTATGGCACTGGGCATCAACATTCTATTGGTTGCCTTCCGCAGAATTACGGGTATCCGCACCATCATGCTTACGGGACACATCATGTTCCAACAAGCTGGCTTGATTGCTGTTTTCTACTTCGTGCTTGGCGCGGGTATGTGGGAAACCATCATCTACTCTGCAATTTTGATGGCTCTATACTGGGGCATCTCTTCCAATATCATGTTCAAGCCTACACAAGAGGTGACAGGCGGAGCAGGCTTCTCTATTGGTCACCAACAGCAGTTTGCATCTTGGGTTGCAACGAAAGTTGCTCCGAAGTTGGGTGACAAGAACGACAGTGTAGACCATATCAACCTACCGAAATGGTTACACATCTTCCACGATAGTATTGCTGCGACAACTTTAGTCATGACGGCATTCTTCGGCATCATTCTTCTCTCTTTCGGTCTTGATAACCTTCAAGAGATGGCGGGTGGTACACACTGGCTGATCTACATCTTCGAAACGGGCCTGAAATTCGCGGTAGCGATTCAAGTTATCGTAACCGGTGTACGTATGTTCGTTGCCGAGCTTTCTGAAGCGTTCAACGGTATTTCTCAACGTCTAATCCCGAATGCGGTTCTTGCGATTGACTGTGCGGCTATCTACGCATACTCACCAAACGCAATGGTGTTCGGTTTCCTTTGGGGTGCAGTGGGTCAATTCACAGCAGTATTGGCGATGTTGGCTTTCGATGCGCCAATCATGATCATTCCTGGCTTCATTCCAATGTTCTTCTCTAACGCAACGATTGGTGTGTTCGCTAACCACTTCGGTGGCTGGAAAGCGGTGATGAAGATCTGTTTCGTGATGGGCATTATCGAGGTGGTTGGTTCAGCTTGGGCTATTCACATCTTCGCGCAATCAGGTACTGAGTTTAACGGCTGGATGGGCATGGCTGACTGGGCTCTCGTGTTCCCACCAATCATGCAAGGTATCTCTAGCTCTAGCATGTTCTTCTTTGTTGTTGTCGCACTAGCGGGTGTTTACATGTACTTCGCATCTAAGGCACTTCGTGCTGAAGAAGATGGCGAAGCGCAACAAGCGCAAACCATGACAGCAGTAACACCAGAAGGCGTAGAAGTTGAGGTTGAAGCGCCTAATTCTCAAGCGCCAGTAAAATCTCAAGCGGTGGCTGAGGCTCCACAAGCGAGCAGCGCCACTGAACAGAAACCAGTACGAGTTCTCGTGTGTTGTGGCTCTGGTCAAGGCTCATCAATGATGTGTTCTAAGAAGATTAAAGAGTTCTTAGATAAGAAAGGCGTACCAGCAACTACATTCAACAGTGCAATCACAGACTACAAATCACACTTAGGTTCATTCGACATCATCGTTACTTCGGTTGCGTTGGCTGAAAAGATTACCAACCTACCGGAAGGTAAACAGCAGCTAGCAGTGAAGAACATGATCATGGTGAAAACCTTTGGTGATGAGCTGATTTCACTTATCGAAAACAACTTCCATAAATAATTGAACTAGCCCAGCGGCAAAGCGGCTGGGCTAATAAAAATACTAATAACAAATTACTAAGTGAGCGAAACAATGAACTTGAAAGAATCTCTGATTACCAACAACTCAATCCAACTTAATGCAAAAGCAAACGACTGGCAGTCGGCTATCAAAATCGGTACTGATGCACTAGTTAAAGCAGGTGTGGCTGAAGAGCGTTACTACGATGCGATCATCAAAGCGATTTCGGCTGAAGGCCCTTACATCTGTATTCACGATGCATTTGCTCTACCACACTGCCGCCCAGAAGATGGCGTGATCAAAACAGGCTTTGCATTAACAGTCTTAGAAACCCCAATTCTTTTTGATGATGTAGACGAGCCAGTCGATGTGTTGATCACCTTGGCAGGTAAAGATTCAGAAGAGCACATCGAAGGCACGATGCAGGTCGCGAACCTAATCGAGTTTGATGAAGATTTCTCAAAACTACGTGCATGTAAAACACCGCAAGATGTGGCGAACCTGATTGATATGGCACTCGCACAAGCTGAAGCGGCTTAAGGAGTCGATATGTCCAAATATAGCCAATTGAAACAACGTGTTTTAGAAGCGAACTTGCAGCTTCCTAAGTACGGCTTAGTGACCTTTACCTGGGGCAATGTTTCTGAGTTTGACCGTGAAAATGGCGTGATAGCGATTAAACCTTCAGGTGTTGAATACAGTGACATGACGGCTGAAGACATGGTGGTAGTGGATTTAGAGGGCAACATCATTGAAGGCAAGCTGAATCCTTCAAGTGATACTGCTACTCACCTGGAGCTCTACAAAGCGTTCCCAGACATCGGCGGCATTGTTCATACCCACTCTCGCAGTGCAACGATTTGGGCGCAGGCGGGCATTGATATTCCAGCTCTCGGTACGACACACGCTGACTATTTCTATGGTGATATTCCGTGTACTCGCAAGCTCTCGAACAGCGAAATTGCTGATCAATATGAGAAGAACACTGGCTTGGTGATCATCGAAGAGTTTATCCAGCGTCGTATCGACCCGATGGCAGTACCGAGTGTGATTGTGGCGGGGCATGCGCCTTTCTCTTGGGGCAAAGATGCCAAAGACGCCGTACATAACGCTGTGGTGTTAGAGGAAGTGTCGGCAATGGCATTGGCTACACGCTCGCTGAACAGCGGCATCAAGATTCAGCCAGAGTTATCAGACAAACATTACCTACGTAAGCACGGTGAAAATGCTTACTACGGGCAGCAATAAGCGCGACGTGAGGAGAGGCGATGTATCAAGTATTGGCGTTAGACCTTGATGGAACCGTGTTGACCGATGATCACACCATCCATCCTGAAGTGAAAAAAGCGATCCAAGAGGCCAAGCAACATTGCCATGTGATGATCGTGACCGGTAGGCATCACACCGCAGCAAGGCCTTATTACTATGAGTTAGGGCTAGACACTCCAATCATCTGCTGCAACGGAACTTACGTGTATGACTACCAAACCGAGACCGTTTTAACTCAGAACGCAATTGAACATCAGCATGCTCTGACGTTCATCGACCTAGCACAGGAACACAAACTGAAGATGGTGATGTATATCACCGATGCGATGACCTACTCCAACTACAACCCATTCGCCTACATGTTGGCGTTGGAAGAGTGGGCTGAGCAAGCACCAGAGCACCACAAGCCAAATATCTATCGCGTGGATTCATTCTCCGAAACGGCGAAGAACACCGAGTTTGTGTGGAAGTTTGTGGTGGAAGGGGAGCAAGAGTCGGTTGATCGCTTGATGCAAACGCCTTGGGTCAAAGACCACTTTAACGGCGAACGTTCGTGGTCGAACCGAATCGACTTTGCTGCGAAGGGAAATAGTAAAGGCCTACGCCTTGCTGAATACGTGAATGAACTGGGTTTTAAGCCCTCCCAAGTGATTGCCATTGGTGACAATCACAACGACATATCAATGCTTCAATACGCAGGCTTAGGCGTAGCGATGTTTAATGCTGACGACACCGTCAAATCGAACGCTCAAGCCGTGTGCAAAACAGACAACAATCAAGATGGCCTTGCTCATCTAATACGTGAACAAATTAAAGGATAAAACCATGACTAAACCAATGATTCAAATTGCCCTAGACCAAACGAACCTACCTGCTGCTATTGAAGTCGCGAACAACGTAGAGAGCTACGTAGACGTGATAGAAGTGGGGACTATCCTTGCGTTCGCTGAAGGCATGAAGGCGGTTTCGACACTGCGTAAAAACCACCCTGACCATATCTTAGTGTGTGACATGAAAACCACAGATGGCGGGGCGATTCTGGCTCGTATCGCATTTGAAGCAGGTGCTGACTGGATCACGGTTTCAGCAGCAGCGCACATTGCAACCATTGATGCATGTAAGAAAGTCGCTGATGAGTTCAATGGTGAAATTCAAATCGAGATCTACGGTAACTGGACTATGGAAGATGCTCAAGCTTGGGTTGACCTAGGTATTACACAAGCGATCTACCACCGTTCTCGTGATGCTGAGTTGGCGGGCGTGGGCTGGACAGAAGCAGACTTAGTGAAGATGCGTGCTTTGTCTGAGCTGGGCATCGAGCTTTCTATCACAGGTGGCATCGTCCCAGAAGATTTGTACCTATTTGAAGGCATTAAAGCGAAAACCTTCATTGCTGGCCGCGCGTTGGCGGGTGAAAAAGGCCAAGAAACCGCTGAAGCACTGAAAGAACAAATTAACCGCTACTGGAACTAGGAGGCGTTATGTACCAAAACTTAACGCGCCATCGTGTCGGGCTTTATGAAAAAGCCCTTCCGAATGACTTAAGTTGGGAAGATAAGCTAAAAACGACGAAAGAGTTAGGCTTTGATTTCCTTGAAATTTCGGTCGATGAATCTGATGAAAGACGCAGCCGTTTAGACTGGTGCGATGAAGAGGTTTATGGCCTACGCCGCTTGTGTGAAGAGCATCAAGTGCCGTTGCAGTCGATGTGTTTGAGTGCACACCGCAAGTTCCCATTTGGCTCAGCCGATCCGAAAGTGCGAGAGCAAGCCGTTATCCATATGGAGAAGGCCATTACGTTGGCGTACAAGTTGGGTATTCGCACCATTCAGCTCGCAGGATATGACGTCTATTACGAACCTGCAGATGAAGCGACACACCTGCGTTTTATCGAAGGTATGAAGCTATCGGCACAACTGGCGGAGCGTGCTGGGGTGATGCTAGCGGTTGAAATCATGGACACGGATTACCTGAACTCACTGAGCAAGTTTGAAGTGTTGAGCCGTGAGATTGACTCGCCTTATTTCACCGCGTATCCAGACGTCGGTAATATCTCAGGTTGGAACTATGACATCGTGACAGAGCTTAAGCTGAGTAAGCCGCGTATTACGCAGATTCACCTTAAAGACACGTATCGCGTCACTCCTGAATATAAAGGGCAGTTCCGTGATTTAGTGATTGGCGAGGGAGAAGTCGATTTCAATGCGATTTTCAAAACATTGAAAGAAACGGAGTGTGTAGTACCACTTGTTATCGAAATGTGGGCGCAAGATGAACATTGGAAAGAGAACATCTTGAAAGCTCAGGTTCGCTTAAACGAAGTTTGTCGTCAAACGGGAGTGATGCCCCTGTTTGGAAATGAATTGCTTGGAAGCTAATCGTTTGGACAAGAAGCGTTTGGAAGCTAATCGCGTAGATTGAGATTGCGCAAAAATAACAGAATAGCAGCTCAGTTGGCTTAATCGATTAGCGAATCAAACATCGCTAATGTCAGAAAGTTCATGCTCCTTTCTGACAATAAAAACGTGCAGCATATTGCCCCCAACATGTTGCACGTTCTGCTTTTTCTGCGGTGAAGGACTCGATCGCCGTTGGTTAGATAGCAACAGTGATGTGGTCGCGTCCTACCTTTGCCATCTCCATCAGAACTTCAGTGTGGTACTTCTTCTTCACGGTAACGTGAGTACCAATCTCACTGGCAATCTTTACGATTTCTAGTGCGTCTGTTGGGTGTAGAGAAGAGTCTTTTGTGATTTCGATGTTTACGCCTAGTTTGACGAGTTCAATTGCGTCGGTTGAATGCATGGTATTTTTCCAAAATTGAATTTTGGTGGACTATATCACTTTCATTTTATTCAACTCTATACGCATTCCTCAAAAACGGATATCGATCCGATCAAAATAGGATTTCAAGAGTAAAAGCACTCATTGTTTACCACTGCAAAAACTATTTACCGTATTGGTGGCGGAGATCATATTCACAACAAGAATTGATAGTTCCGCTGCGCTGTTCTTATTATGATAAGTGGTAAAAGGATTAAAAAAGTCATGCCGAATTTAGACAAATATAAAGGAATTATCTTTGACTTAGATGGTACCTTGGTTAATTCCATGGTTGCCCACGCCCATGCTTGGGAATTGACTTGCAGTAAGTTCAACATCCCTTATGACAAAGAGTGGTTGGATCAACTGGGTGGCATGCCTTCACGCAAAGTCACGCTTGAGATCATGAAGCGATATGACTTATCTCTTGACCCACAACTGATCACCAAAGACAAAATTGCAAACTTCGAAGCAATTGAGCACAAGGGCGACGTATTACCTGAAACCTACGCCATATTAGAGCGTTATTATCAGCTCAAGAAAGTGGGTATTGGTACGGGCGCACAAGCTAAGCATGCTAAAGCCATTCTAGATACCACCGACATTCCTTCAATGATCACTGCGCTTGTGACCTCCGATGATGTCGATAATCACAAGCCTCACCCAGATACGTTTTTGAAAGTCGCGCAGCAACTTGATGTATTACCAAGTGACTGTGTTGTGTTTGAAGACACACTCATAGGGCAGCAAGCGGCGAGCAGTGCCGGGATGGACTGTTTTATGGTGGAAGAGGGGGTTGTCACCACCTTCATACCTGCCAACAACGAATAACTCAAATATACAATAATGACCTCAAGGAACCCTATGAAAGATTACCTTATCGCGCCTTCCATTCTGTCTGCTGATCTTGCTCGTTTAGGCGAAGATGTTGCAAATGTCATTGCAGCAGGTGCTGATGTGATTCACTTCGATGTAATGGATAATCATTATGTACCTAACTTAACCTTTGGTGCTCCGGTGCTAAAGGCTCTGCGTGATTACGGTATTACTGCTCCCATTGATGTCCATTTAATGGCAAAACCCGTTGATTCAATGATCCCTGATTTTGCAAAAGCAGGGGCGAGTATGATTACTTTCCATGTTGAGGCGTCTGAACATGTTGATCGTACGCTACAGCTGATCAAAGAGTGTGGTTGCCAAGCGGGCGTAGTGCTGAACCCTGCAACACCGTTAAGCCATTTGGATTACATCATGGACAAAGTGGATCTTATCTTAGTGATGTCTGTGAATCCTGGCTTTGGAGGCCAATCGTTTATTCCTGCGACGCTAGATAAACTGCGTGAAATTAGACGACGTATTAACCAAACGGGGCGCACAATTCGTTTGGAAGTCGATGGTGGGGTGAAAGTAAATAACATAAAAGAGATTGCTGATGCCGGTGCTGACATGTTTGTTGCTGGGTCGGCGATTTTTGATAGTGAAGACTATCAGCAGACGATTGACGCTTTGAGAGCGGAGTTGGCTAAGTTGCGCTAACAAAGGCTCGACAACTAACAGGCTTGGTTTCTTCTTGGTTCAAAGGGGGGCTCCAAGCCTTTTTTGTATCTCTCAATCTAGAATGAATATTGTCTAGAAGAGCCTTAAGGTGTGGTTAGCTTATCTTTAGCGTGACCAAACTAACGATTTACCACTGTGTAATAAAACTACAGAAATTGTTGACTTCAATCACATTTAGGAGGAAAATTAGCCATAGATCACACAACAACGAGAACGAACAATGAATGCTACAGTAATCACAAACGAAAGCAGCAAAACATTAGTAAAACCTTCTGTAATGAATGAAGTTCTTTTCTTTGCAAAGTCTACGGCAATTATGGGTGCAATCATCCTACTTGTTGCTTCTGCTTGGGTTTAATCTCAACAGATAAACACTAGCTAAGTGTGATCAGGGGTGATGCAATATCACCTACTGATACAACTTAGTTCAAGCTCAATTCAACTTTTCCTTACTTCCCTTGTACTTCCTTCATCAGTCATGCTGATCTCTATCTCATCGTTATATTTAAACTCTATTTAAGCGATTGATTTAGCTTGGTGCTTCACCACCGACCAATACAACACGACCATGCCGATATAAGCCAATGCTGGCGCAACATAGCTCATACTCAGCGTAAATGCGTCAATTAAGCTCGCTTGTACAAAAGGCAATGCAATTCCACCAATAGAACACATGATCAGAATCGCGGCTCCTTGTGAACTCTGTTTGCCAGCAGCTTGAAGCGCTTGAGCGTAAATGATCGGATAAAGTGTTGAGTTACATAGGCCGACGACCAGCAGTAAATAGCCTGTCCAAAGGTGATCAAACAGCAATGCGACGATACTGATAGCAATGGCAACCGAGCATGAACACAAAAACAGAGTGTGTGAGTTCAGACGTTGGCCAAACTTGGCAAACAACAAACGGCCAATAAACATAAATACCCAATACGCAGCAATGATTTGGGTAGCTGAGATAAGCCCTAAATCACCATACTTTGCGTCTGCCAGGTAGGTGATAGTGAAAGTACCAAAACTCACTTCAACCCCAATGTAGAACAGAAGAACCAGAGCCAATTTTAAGAAAGGGTGATTTTTCAATAACGTTAGCAACCCACGCCAGAAGCCAGTTAGTTGCTTAGGTTTAATATCAGGGACATCAATGCGCTGAAAGAATACGAGCAAACCAAGGAAAAAGAGCGCGATCAGTAGAAAGAGAATGGAGACTTGCTCGGCTGTGCTGTTAATTTGATAACTTGTCGCTATCACTACTACCGCACTCAGTACTAAAGGCCCCAACACCGTTCCTATCGAGTTAGACGCTGTTGCGATGCTCTGTCTAATCACGCTTTTATCGGGTGTTGAAAGCAGAGACACATAAGGTGAGCTGACGACTTGAATGGCAGAGAGCCCCGATGCCATTAACAAGATACCAAGCAAGGTAAGCGTTAATTCTTGTGAGCGGACTAAATAAGCCATCACCAAGCAGCCTAATACACACCAAAGTAAACAGACTTTTAATGTGCGGCGATAGCCGATTTTTGCCATTACGAATGATGTCGGAAGCGAGACGGTCACTCGAGTGATAAAAAACGCCATCGGAAACAGCATTGCCATTTTATAGTCGAGAGCAAAAGCTTCTTTGTAATAAGGAATGAGTGAGTTACTTGAAACGGTGATTAGCCCCCAGATAAAAAATATCAGAGACAGCAAAACCAGAGGGGCATCTTTTAACTGGAATACTTTCATAGTGATTCCTTATAAATAGCGACAAAAAAAGCAGAAGATGATCTTCTGCTTTTGATTTAAGTTACTGACAATTAGTCACGTACAAAATTAATGTGATGCACATGAATATTGTATTTTTCGATGATCACCTTAGTAGCGTGCATGCTTTTAATGCGAGCGTCAGAGTCGAGGGCTTCCGCCATTGCTGACTCACTTTCGTAGCTGTGCTGCATCATAAGTAGCAGGTTTTTATGGCTTTCTGCTTCAATCGCTTCAGGTTTATTCAACGTTAAACCCTGATTATTCGGGAAAGTGCGAATGATCGGTGCGACTTCATTTTCCATGTATTGGTAGAAGTCTTGTTTTTGCTCTTCGGTTAAATCAGCTTCGAAAAATGCGGTGCGAAAAATAGTCATGATCGCTCCTTATAGCTCAAAGCCAGATTGGTTCGCGATTGACTTCAAGGTTGCTTTCGCTTGTTTGATGTCTTCTAACCAGTTGTCATTTTGAGCCCACATCTCGATCACTAGTGGTGCGCTGTAATCAATGTCTGCCAAGGTTTTGAAAATTGCAGGGAAGTCGACTTGGCCTTGACCAATCACAAGATCTCGGAACTGACCTTTACAGGTTTCAGAAACGCGCAGTGTATCTTTTAGATGCACCTGAACTAGGTGGTCACGGCTCAGTTTCAGTTCAGTACAAACATCGTAATTCCAACCAGAGATATTGCCGACATCTGGGTAGGCCATGAAGTAAGGAGATGGGATCTCACGTTTTAGTACTTCAAACTTGCTTAGCGAGTTGAGGTAAGGCGTATCCATGATCTCCACGCCCAGCATAATGCCAGCACGCTCTGCCATTTTCGTTGCTTGCTTCATACCATCGATAAAGCGTGCATGTGTTTCAGATGATTGTGGCTCGTAATACACGTCGTAGCCCGCCATTTGAATACAGCGGATGCCCAGTTTGTATGCAAGAGAAATCGCTTTCTCCATGATGATGAAAGACTCTGTGCGAATCCCTTCATCCATAGAACCGAATGGGAATTTACGGTGTGCGCTTAGACACATTGATTGGAAAGGCATTTGATGCTTTTCACATAGGCGGCGAAGCTCGTAAATTTCTTCGTCTGACCAATCGAGACGTGCACGACGCTCGTCGGTCTCATCGACAGAGATTTCGACAAAGTCGAAACCTGCGTCTTTAGCATAAATAAAACGTTCTTCCCAAGTGAGAGAAGCCGGCATTGCTTTCTCGTAAATACCTAATCTGAATTTGTTTTTAGAATCAAACATTCTTTTTCCTTAAAAGAGTTGTTGTTCTATACGCGCCGTGATGTCTTGGATTTTGTTGGCAATTTCTTCATAGCCTAACGCTTTCATTTTTGGCGTTAGTGAAGAGACACTTACCGCGTATACAGGGGATTTGTTCTTGTCGAAAATAGGGACAGCAACACAAGAAATGCCCGCTTCGTTCTCTTCATCGTCCAGTGCATAACCGCGCGCTTTGATCTTGTCGAGAACATCGAAAAACTGAGATTTATCGAGAATCGTATTCTCAGTTAATGGCTTCATGGTGCTGACATTGCGCTGCCAGTAGGTTTCGCGCACAGCGTCAGAGCTGAACGCGAGGTAGCATTTACCAGCGGCAGAGCAGTACATAGGAGAGTGCAGACCGACGTATGTGCGAGTACGAAACGCGGAATTTACCGGTTCAAACTTATCTTTGAAGATGATGTTGTCAGCGTCAAAAGAGAGAAAGTTCACCGTCTCATTCACATCGTCGAGCAGCTCAGAGAGGTAAGGCTTAACAGTGCCAGTCACGTCAGAGTTGATGGCTGCGTGACCTAGCTGAACTAACTTCATTGTTAAGCGATACTCTTTGCCTGAGCACATTTGAGCAACATAACCAGAGGCTTCAAACGTTGCCAAAATACGGTGGACAGAAGACTTGTTGAAGCCTGTCCCTTCAGACACTTTCTGTAGTGAAACGCCATTAGGATAATTCCCAAGGAATTCTAGAACAGTCAGTGCTTTAGACAACGATTTAATTTGCTCACTCATATATGTGCTACCAGTGTTTACCTATTTCAGTATGGAAATTTTCTGCAATATCACGTCCATTGCTTCCGGCTAAAGCACGGCCAGCAATAAATGACTTTGCAGACAGATTCTTAAACAAATGCAGATCGTCTGGCACAATACCACCAGTAATGGATAGTTCAATTCCTATATCCGATAATTTCTGCATTTTTATCAAATCTTCTTCGGTCCAGCTCACACCAGCCAGTTCGGCATCGCGTGAACGGTGATAAATTGCTTGCGTAATACCCATATCGACCCAAGCGCGTGCATCATCCATCGTCCAGTGGCCGTACAATTCAATTTGTACTTCGCCGTTAAACTCGTCAGTGACTTTCTTCGCGGAGCGGATAGTTTCAATGTGAGCGGCTGCGCTAACGGTTACCCAGTTGGCACCGGCTTCCATTGCTAGGCGGGTCAAAATTGCGCTCGCATCGGTGATTTTCATATCACACACGATAGTGTGGTTTGGGTACTTTTCTCTCAGGATTCTTACGCTGTCTACGCCGTGAGCAAAGGCCAGAATCGTCCCGATTTCAATCACGTCGAGCTTGTCTGCGACATGCTCAATAGACGCGAGTGCGGTATCAATATCCGTAGCATCAAGCGCCATTTGTAACAAAGGCTTAGATGGTTTTAGTAAGGACTTAGGCATCCATTTCTTCCTCAAATTGTTTAAACAACTGAACCAGTCGTTGGTAGTGCTTGTATTTCTTCTGATATTTTTCGTAGTTTGCTGGGTTCGGCTCAACACGAGAAGCTGAGTGAGTAACGCTTTGCGTGCACTCTGCTAAAGAAGCAAATTCACCAGCGCCAACCATAGCCATCATGGCTGCGCCAAGTGACCCTGTTTCATCTACGTCGGAGACTTCAACCGTCATTCCGGTAAGGTCTGCCAGCATTTGCATCCAAACTGGGCTGGAGGCAGGACCGCCAGTCACTTTCAGCACATCCGCTTTCGGGAAACGCTGACGCATACGTTCAAGATGAAGGTTGTGGCAGAACAGAATCCCTTCCCAAATCGCTTGAATTAGGTGACTTTTGGTGTGGTGAGACTGTAATCCGTAGAAGCCAGATTTAAGCCCTAAGCCTTGGTTTGAGCCATAAAGGAATGGCACAAAGTAGACCGAGCTAGATGCCGGGTCTAATGCATCGACTAATGCTTGATTCTGAGCATGGTCCAGTTTGCCATCTTCACCAAGGTAGTCAGCAAACCATTCATAGTTACCAGCTGAGGTTGGGCTTGCTTCATGAATGATGTATTCCCCATCGACCGCATAGTGGCCATAGACAAAGTTGTGCGCCTCTTGAGTGACTTGCTTGGAAATACCAGAGGTTACTGCCCAAGTGCCCATCACATAATTCAAGGTGTCTTCTGATGAATTGATACCAGAGCAGATGGCTGTTGAAACCACATCAAATAGACCACCAAAGACTGGAGTGCCTAGTGCAAGGCCTGTCTCTTCAGCGATAGCGGCTGTAATTTTTCCTGCTTGCTGCTGAGGTTTTACTACCGGTGGCAGCGCATCCCAGATCTCTTCAATACCAAAGGTTGTCAGCAGTGCTTTGTCGTATTCGCCAGTAATGGAGTTGAAGAAGTTGCTTTCTGAAATATTGGTCAGTTCAGCGGCAACTTCACCCGTTAAGCGATAACGTAGGTAATCGTGCGACATCATGACCGCTCCGATTTGGTCGTAGCGCTGACGGTCGTTCTCTTTGACCCAGCGAATAATCGATACTGGGTGACCTGTCCACAGAGTCTGCAATGTAGTTGGGTAGATCTCTTGTGCTTTGCCTTGCTCTAACCATTCTTTAACGATAGGTAGCGAGCGAGAGTCTGACGACATGATGCCGTGGCCCAAGTTTTTACCGTGCTTGTCTAGCAAGTAGACGCCTTTACCTTGCGCTGAAATACTTAAGCCTTTGATGGCTGTTGGCTCAACTTGTGTGGTTTCAAGTAGCTGTTTAATCACGGCTACAGCGTTGCCCCACAGCGCGTCTAAGTCACGTTCGACCCAACCTTGCTTTTCGTTAATGACGCTCGCTGAGACACGTGCCAAGCCTTGCTGTTCGCCTTTGGCATTAAACAGCGCGGCTTTCATAAAGGTACCGCCAGAATCAATTCCGATGTAGTAATTCATTATTTGGCATCCAGTAAGTCATTGTGAATTTTTACTACCAACTTTCTAACAATCGAGCTGTCGTCATTTTCAATGTTGGTGATATGAACGGTATCGGGTGTGAAGAGATAGAACTGTTGCGGTTTGGCATGGATAAAGTTCAGTTCAACACCTTCGAACTCATAAAACTGCAGATCTCTCTGTTCGTTGTAAGGTTCTGCGAGCTTGTGGTCGCCCGTGTCTTTAGACCAAGCCATGATCTCTGAACCCTTAAGTACAATTTGTAGATCTGAGTATTGCTTGTGTACCTCTGGCTTAAAGCAGGCGAGTGGCTCTTTTTTATATTCGAGTACAACGAACCAAGCTTGGTCTGCATCAAAATCAGGTAAGGTGTGGCGCCCAATCGCTAGAGCATCAGTATCTAGGCTGTTGATATGCTCAAGCACATTTTGAACAGCGACTGGGTAGCTTCGGGTAAATTTAGAAGGTTGAGTATTTCCGACTAGCATAAAATTCTCTATTTAAATAAGCGGCTTAAAAGCTCAGCGAGCCCTGTCTTGTCATCGTTATTTTTGTCTGTGACAAGGTCTGCAGTGTTCTTAACGGTGTCGTCGGCATTGTCCATAGCTATACCGAGGCCTGCGGCTTGCAGCATTGAGATGTCGTTGTGGTTATCACCGACAGCGACACACTCTTCAAGGCGGATGCCTAGTGGCTCGATGTAACGAGTAAGCGCATTGCCTTTGCTGTTTCCTTTCGCTGCGAAATCGACGCGATCGATCCAAGACCGCTCGCCATTAAAGTGGTCTTGGACAAATGGAAGTTTGGCGAATTGGTCGACTTCTCCCTCGACGACAAATTTCCAAACGTACTCAGACGCAGCGGCTTCATGATGGAAGTCGTCTACTTTCTGGATGTTCGGACGTTGTGCTGGTGTAAATGTCTCAGACCATTCAAGTAGCGCTTCCATGTATTCGATAGGACGACTTTTCGAGTAGAGCATGGCGTCACGCACATACATCACCATTTTGAGATCATGCGTTTGCGAGAGCGTGATAAATTCAGCTGCCATCTGTTTGTCGATGGCATTTTCTTCAAGAACAGTATTGGTTTGGTAATCAAAGATATAAGTACCGTTACAGCAAATGATCGGCGTCGATAAACCCAACTGTTCGTAGTAAGGTTTAGCAGCAACATGGTGACGGCCTGTCACTATCACCACATGTGTGTCTTTTGCGATGCTCTTGATAGCGTCGATTAACTCTTGGCTGATGGTGTGCTGAGAGGTGAGCACTGTTCCATCGAGATCGAGAGCTAGAAGTTTATGTTTACCAGACTTGAGCGGTGATGACGTATGCATGTGCGAGGCCTTACTTCTGTCCGTAGTATGAGTTCTTGCCGTGTTTTCGGTTGTAGTGCTTATCAAGCAGTTCAGGTTGAATCGCGACCTCTGGGCTGATTGAGCGAGTTGCGGTTGCCATTGCTGCGATCTCTTCCATCACAACAGCGTTGTGGACAGCATCTGAACCATCTTTACCCCAAGTAAAGGGGGCATGACCGGCAATGATTGCACCTGGCATTGCTTGCGGATCAATATCGCGTTGGTTGAACTCTTCGATGATCACAAGACCTGTGTTTTTCTCGTATTCAGATTCAATTTCTGCTTTGGTAAGGAGTCGGGTACAAGGTACATCGCCGTAGAAGTAGTCGGCATGTGTGGTACCTAGTGCTGGAATGTCTCGGCCTGCTTGAGCCCAAATCGTCGCGTTGCGAGAGTGCGTATGAACAATGCCGCCAATTGATGGAAACGCTTTGTAGAGTTCAATATGAGTTGCGGTATCGCTAGATGGGTTCATTGTCCCTTCAACACGATTACCTTCAAGGTCGACAACCACAATATCGTCTGCCGTCATTACATCGTATTCAACACCAGAAGGTTTAATCGCAATGACACCACGCTCGCGGTCGATTTCAGAGACGTTACCCCAAGTGAAAGTCACAAGGCCGTATTTAGGAAGTTGTAAGTTAGCTGCGAGAACGCGTTCTTTTAATTCTTGGTACATAGTGATTTGCCAATGTTCAATAAGTAGAAGTCAGAAGGATGGAAATTAAGGCTGCCTCAGTGGATAGGCTGGGCAGCCTTTATCGATTGATGTGCTTTAGGTTTACTTAGCTGCAACCTTGATCTTGTTGATCATCACATCACCGTTTTTCTCAATGTATGCGTTCCATACTGGTTGAATCGCTTCTTGGAAGGCTTTGCCATCAACGTCGCGGTTAACTTGCATACCGTTCGCTTCAAGCTGAGAAATCATTTGTTCTTCTTTCTCAACGCTTAGCTTACGTTGCATTGCGACTGCTTCAGCCGATACTTCTTCGATGATTTTTTGTTCTTCAGCACTTAGCTTGTTGAACTTGCGTAGGTTCATTGTCAGAACTAACGGTGAGTAAGCGTGCTGTGTCAGGCTTAGGTACTTTTGTACTTCGTCAAACTTGAACGACAGCGTTACTGGAATTGGGTGGTCCTGTGAATCAACAACGCCCGTTTCAAGTGCTGTGTATAGTTCAGAAACTGGTAGCTGTTGTGGGTTAGCACCTAGCTCGTTGAACATATCGTTCAGTGCTTTAGAGCCGTTTACACGCATTTGCAGACCTTCAACATCAGAAGGAACACGAATAGGTTTTTCGTTGTTGGTCATATTGCGGTAACCGTTCTCTGGGAAACCAAGACCTTTCAGACCGAATTTCTCGAAGTTAGTTAGCACTTCTTTACCCGGTTCACCGTCCAGTACTTTGTATGCCGTTTGGCGATCTGGGAACATGAACGGCAGAGTGAACGCTGCTGATTCAGGCATCAGGCCGTTGTAGTTGTTCAAACCAACCATCGTTAAATCAACGATGCCAGCACGAGAACCGTCGATCATCTGCTTATCACTGCCTAACTGACCTTGAGGGTATACGTTGACTTTGATTTCGCCATTTGAACGAGCTTCTACTTCTTTCTTAAAGAAAAGAGATAGATCTTGTTGCAGGTCAGACTCAGGTGCAGCGTGTGCAAGCTTTAGAGTTGTTGCAGCAAACGTGTTAGCGCTCATCGCGATGGTTGAAGCAAGTAGAGTCATTTTTAGTAGGGTTTTCATTATTATTTTCTCCGTCGAGGATTAACCAATGACATACGACATTGGCACAGTGATAATGCTAGGGAAGATGACAAACAGTGTGAGTAGGGCCATGTATGCAGCAATGAAGGGTAGTACGCCTTTCACAGCAGTCGACATTGGCACTCGAGCTACACCACACACTACGTTTAGTACGGTGCCTACTGGAGGCGTAATCAGACCAATTGAACAGTTGATAACGAACAACAGGCCAAAGTAAGTTGGGTCGATTCCAGCCATTTTGATAACAGGCATCAGTAGCGGAACCAGAATTAGAATGGTCGGGCTTAAATCCATCACCATGCCAACACACAGAACAAGCAGCATAATTACGGCCATTAGTAGTCGAGGACTATCGACCAGTGGACCTAACATTTCAGCAAGCTGTTGTGGTAATTGAGCGACAGTAATTAGCCAAGCTGCCACCATGGCACAGCCAACCAAGAACATAACCATCGCTGTAGAGCGACCAGCATTAAGTACAATGTGGTAGAAGCTCTTTAGCGTTAGCTCTTTATAAACAAACGTTGAGATGAAGATTGCGTACGCTGCTGCAACAACCGCCGCCTCTGTTGGGGTAAAGATACCGAAGCGGATACCCACAATGATGATGACAGGCAAGAACAGAGCCCAGATACCATCTTTAAGTGCTGCGCGTTTTTCTGCTTTTGTTGCGCGCTCAGAGGTTGCTAAGTTCTCTTTGCGAACCGTCATGCGCCACACAAACATCAATGTCATACCCATTAATAGGCCAGGAACAATACCGCCTAAGAACAGGTTTTTAATTGAAATACCGCCAGCAACACCAACTAAGATAAGTGGAATTGAAGGTGGGATAACCGGGGCGATAATACCGCCTGAAGCGAGCAGACCCATTGATGGTGCTTCTGGGTATTTTGCTGCTTTCATCATTGGATAAAGGATACTTACCAATGCAGCTGCATCTGCTACCGCTGAGCCTGAAAGGCCGGCAAGTAGAACCGAAGTCATGATCGCTACGTAACCCAAGCCACCTTGGCGGTGACCAACATACGTAGTTGCTAGTCGAACAATACGTTGTGACAAGCCGCCCGACGCCATTACTTCACCAGCAATTAGGAAGAATGGGATAGCGAGTAGCGTAAAGCTGTCGACACCATTAATTAAAGACTGCGCAAGAATGTCCGCACTAAAGAAATCCATGTGCAGCATCAGTGCCATTGAAGACAATAACAATGCAAACGCAACAGGAAGACCAAGTAAGATTGAGACAATCAATACCGATAAGAAAATGGCTAACGTCATTATTCTTTCTCCTCTTCTAAGCTATCTAGTTGCCAGTCTGGGTTGAAGATTCGCACAAACGCAATCACACCCATTAACACGCCTGACACCACGCCAGCTAAATAAAATAATGCTGAAGGAAGCCCTGTAAGTTGAGAAATATCTGACCAGTTGGACATCATTTGACGGTATGAACCGATGTAAAGCATGCCGACTGAAACCAGTACTACCACCCAACAAATTCGTCTTAGTACGGGCACTGCTTTAGGGAAAAGTCGTTCAGAAAATTCCGCAACAGCGAGGTGTTCACCTCGGCGCAGCACAACGGCTGCACCGAGCATCACAATCCATACAAGACCAAGGCGAGATAGTTCTACAGAGGGACGAAGACCAGAGGAAAAGCCGTAACGCAACACTACGTTTGTGAAGACCAGTACAATCATACAAGTCAGAATAACGGCCATGATGACGTCGATACTTTTCCAAATACTCTTAAATACACTTTGCATAAAGCTTTCCCCACCTCAGGCTAATTACAGAGACGTAATTTGGTCCCAGATTCCATCGTTGATTTCAATACCGCCAGCCGCTGCGTGCTTGTCGATGAAGTTCTGAATTTCAGAACCTGCAATCATTACTGAACCTGTTTCTGCTGGTTCTGATGCAAGTACGTAGTCACGGATGCGCTTCATCTCTTGTGCGTATTGGCCTTCACCCATTGTTTTGCTTAGGTCAATTGCGATAAGGAATTGCGAAACGCCGAATTCGCCGCCCATGTCTTCTGTTAGTGCTGGAACTGAGTTACCACCAGTGATTGCGGTTAGCATCATGTCTAGCACGATTGCCATTGAAGAGCCTTTCCAGAAACCCATTGGCAGTAGACGTTTGTTTTCCCAAAGTACGTGTGGGTCTTTGGTTAGGTTGCCTTCGTTGTCGAAGCCACCCACAACAGGAAGTTCTTTGTCTGCAAGTACGAAGTTTTGTAGTTGGCCGTATGAGAATTGTGTCATTGAGCAGTCAACCACGACTGGTGGATCGCCTGCGATCGCCATGATCAGAGGGTTAGAACCAACGCGGTGATCTTTACCACCCCAAGCTGGCATCACTGCGATAGAGTTTGTTGATGCGATACCTGCAAAGCCTTCACGAGCCATTTTCAGAACGTATGCACCGCCGCGCATCCAGTGGTTCGAGTTACGCATACCTACCATGCCGATACCGTAGTCACGAGCCAGTTCCATTGCGCGTTCAGCACAGATAAGGCCGTTCAGTACGCCAGGGCCAAAATTACAATCCCATTGCTCAAGTGCACCCATGCTGTTCACACATTCAGGCTCTGCGTTGAGCTTGATTTGACCTTTGTCTACTTGGTCAATGAACACTGGGAAACGGTTGATGCCGTGTGAATAAGTACCCTCATTAGCCATCTCAACAAAACCAGCGGCAAGCTTGGTTGCCATCTCTGGTTTCATGTCTCGAGCTAGTAGGATTCGTTCATATTCTTGTTGTAGTTTTTCAGTGGATACTAAAGGCATCTCTGTTCTCCGATAAAGTAAATTCCATAATGCGGAATGAATTATTGTTGAGATTCCAAATTAATACTGTGAGCAAAGTTGCGCTTTATTTTCTTATTAAGTTTTTCTCTAATAACTGTTAACGAGTTAAAAAATGAAACAAAAAGATCTAGGAATTCCGCAATACGGAACAAAAAGCGTGTTCATGATCAGGTTTTGGTGAATAATTCAGTAAAATTGAACCTCTCGATGGCGGCAAAAGTGCCAAAAAGTGTGTTGAGAGCAAACGGTAATTTTACTGAAGTGGTTTATCGGTGGTTGAGTTTCGAGATCCCTGACAGGTTTACTATGTTCGGGAAGCTTAAAGTTTCCTCTTCTATATAGTAACGTTGTTGAATATCGACTTATCAGAGTGCCTAGTTATGAAAATTGTTATTGCACCAGACTCGTTTAAAGAATCTTTATCGGCGGTATCGGTGGCGGCGTGCATTGAAAAGGGCTTTCGTGAAATCTTCCCTGATGCGGAATACGTGACGCTTCCTCTGGCTGATGGTGGTGAGGGTACTGTCGATGTCTTGCTGCAAGGCTTGTCTGGTAACAAGTATCAAACCGAAGTGATGGGGCCGCTTGGCGATAAAGTAATGGCCGAATGGGCGATGCTAGAGCCTTCGGACACCAATCCTAAACGTACCGCTCTGATTGAGATTGCAGCCGCATCTGGGTTGGATCTACTAACTCCAGCCCAACGAGATCCTTTGGTTGCCTCTTCTTTCGGTACTGGGCAACTGATATTAGAAGCGATAGAGCAGGGTGCTCAAACCATTATTCACGGATTAGGTGGCAGTGCGACCAATGATGGTGGCGCTGGTATTGTGCAAGCGTTAGGTGGAACACTGTTAGATAATGCAGGGCAAGTGCTTAATCGAGGTGGTGCTGCGTTAGCGGAATTAACATCTATTGATCTAACAGGTCTAGATTCACGCTGTGCTGATATCGAATTGATTGTCGCGTGTGATGTGGATAATCCGCTGTGTGGTGAAAACGGTGCCAGCCATATATTCGGCCCACAGAAGGGAGCAACTCCGGAACAAGTTTTGATGCTTGATAAGGCCCTTGCTCACTTCGCTCAAGTTTCTGATTCACAAGGCTGTGTTGAAGGTGAACAGTCGATTTACGAACGTGCTGGTTATGGCGCTGCTGGTGGCACACCGATGGGGCTGAGTTTGCTATTCAACATGCAGATCAAACCGGGCATTGAGATGGTGCTTGATGTATTACAAGCTGATGAGGTATTGAAAGGTGCTGACCTTGTGATTACGGGGGAAGGGCAGATGGACAATCAAACTCTACAAGGAAAAACACCTTATGGGATTGCTAAACGAGCTAGTTTACAAGGTATTCCCACGATTGGGATAGCTGGCTCTTTGGGTACTCAAGTTGAGGCTTTGTATGGTGAAATGGCCAGTCTATTCGGAACTGTACGTGCTCCCCAGCCTCTTGAACAAGTGCTGCAAGAAGCCGAATTGAATCTAACCAGAACCGCAAGAAACATCGCATCAACGCTGAAGTTAGGTCATGCAATTCTTAAATAAAGTTCGGTGATACAAAGGCTTAGTTAACTCACCTGTTCGATAGGTTTTATAGATAGCAACGATAAATATAAACGATTATATTTTCTGGTCACTCAGGTCTATTCTTTATCCATATTATTTTAGTGGTTTTTAAAGTATTGAATCCACTTAAATCTAAGATGTGGCAACGATGCGATATCTTTTACCTTAAGGAATAGACCATGAGTAAAAAACTAACTACAGCTGCGGGTTGTCCTGTTGCTCATAACCAGAATGTTCAAACGGCGGGCAAACGTGGCCCACAGCTTCTACAAGATGTTTGGTTTTTAGAGAAATTGGCTCACTTTGATCGTGAAGTGATTCCAGAGCGTCGCATGCACGCAAAAGGCTCAGGTGCTTACGGTACATTTACCGTGACCCACGATATTACCAAATACACCAAGGCGAAACTGTTCTCTGAAGTTGGCAAGAAAACCGACTTGTTTGCACGTTTTACGACCGTAGCTGGCGAGCGTGGCGCGGCTGACGCAGAGCGTGATATCCGTGGTTTTGCATTGAAATTCTATACCGAAGAAGGTAACTGGGATATGGTGGGTAACAACACGCCTGTGTTCTTCTTACGTGATCCTCTTAAATTCCCAGACCTAAACCACGCGGTGAAACGCGACCCACGCACTAACATGCGTAGCGCGAAGAACAACTGGGATTTCTGGACTTCTTTACCTGAAGCGCTTCACCAAATCACTATCGTAATGAGTGATCGTGGTATCCCAGCGACTTACCGCCACATGCACGGTTTTGGTAGCCACACATTCAGCTTTATCAACAGTGACAATGAGCGTTTCTGGGTTAAATTCCACTTCAAATCTCAGCAAGGTATTAAGAACTTGTCGGATGCTGAAGCAGCGAAGCTGATCGGCGAAGATCGTGAAAGTCATCAACGTGATCTGCTAGAAAGCATCGATAACCAAGACTTCCCGAAATGGACACTTAAAGTTCAAGTGATGCCAGAAGTGGACGCAGCGAAAGTACCTTACAACCCATTCGATCTTACTAAGATCTGGCCACATGCAGACTACCCATTAATTGAAGTGGGTGAGCTAGAGCTTAACCGTAACCCTGAGAACTTCTTCGCTGAAGTTGAGCAGTCAGCATTCAACCCTGCTAACGTGGTTCCGGGTATCAGCTTCTCTCCAGACAGAATGCTACAAGGTCGCTTGTTTGCTTACGGTGATGCGCAGCGCTACCGCTTAGGTGTGAACCATCAGCATATTCCGGTGAACGCGCCTCGTTGCCCTGTCCACAGCTACCACCGTGACGGTGCGATGCGAGTAGATGGTAACTTTGGTGGCACATTAGGTTATGAGCCAAACAATGAAGGCCAATGGGCTGAGCAACCAGACTTTGCAGAGCCAGCATTAAACCTTGATGGTGCGGCAGCACACTGGGACCACCGTGAAGATGAAGATTACTTCTCACAACCGGGTGATCTGTTCCGCTTAATGACTGCAGAACAACAAGCGATTCTGTTTGATAACACAGCTCGTAACCTAGGCGGCGTGCCTAAAGAGATTCAACTGCGTCACTTAAGACACTGTTACAAAGCCGATCCAGCATACGGCGAAGGCATTGGTAAACTGCTTGAAATCGATGTAAGCGAATTTAATTCGTAATCAATAAGCTTGATTAGTTAAATGAAAGGCCGTTGAGTTAATCACTCAATGGCCTTTTTTATATCATTGGTATAAGTAAACTATTGAATCTTAGACAATTACCTAACGATAGTTTTTCCCTATCGAAGTAATAAATTATGCCCATTATCTTTATGATTTGGGTGGGATTATCCTACGGCTATCAGTTTATAAAGTAGTAGAGTTTGAGATGAGTAAAAGTGCATTAATCGTTGAAGGTGGGGCAATGAGAGGCATCTTTGCAGCCGGAGTATTAGACGCCTTTATGCAAGACGATTTTCGTCCTTATGATTTTGCGATTGGTGTATCTGCGGGTGTGTCTAATTTGGTTGGTTACTTATCTCAAGCGCCAAAGCGTAGCTACGGTGTGATTACCACGATGGCGACTGATAAAACTTTCTTTAACCCAGCCCGCTTCGCTAAAGGTGGTAACTTGGTTGACGTGAAGTGGTTATGGAATGAATCAAATCAACGTTACCCACTGGATTGTGGAGAGCTATTTTCAAGCATTCCACTGATTGCCGCGGTGACTAATGTCGACACAGGCAGTGCAGACTATTATCACATCAAGCCAGAAAACCTCTCGAATGTGGTTGAAGCAACAACGGCTTTACCTATCGCTTACCGTGAAACACCGTGTTTCTCTGGTGGTTGCTATACCGATGGTGGTGTTGCAGATTCAATCCCAGTTCGTGAAGCTTATCGCCGTGGTGCGCGCGATATTACCGTGATTCTTTCTCACCCACTGAGCTACCGAATGAAGCCGCAGAAGTATCAATGGATGCTGAAAAAGCTGTTAAAGAAATTCCCTAACATTGCAGAGTCGATGGCGGTGCGTGCCGAAAACTATAACCAATCTTTGGAGTTCATTCGTAACCCTCCAAAAGATGCGACTATCAAGGTGATTGCGCCACCGGAAACGTTCGCAGTTAAGCGACTCACTATGGATCAAAACATCTTAGATGCAGGCTATCAGATGGGCTTGAAAGCAGGGGAAGAACACTTAGCGATTCGTAAAGGGACCTATGGCTTAGATATCGAGGACTGCCACTTTTGCATCTAATTCTGTCTACGATACAGGCATAAACCAAAAAGCCACGCTGTTCACTAGGGATAGCGTGGCTTTATATTTGTAGAGCGAGTTTGTTTTAACTCAGTCCGTTATTGAACAAGCTCATTGCCGCTTGTGTTGCCTGCAAAAAAAGCGTCAACACTGGTTAGGGTTGTATTAGCAATGTTGAACAGAGCATCTTTGGTCAAGAAAGCTTGGTGGCCAGTGAACAGCACGTTATGACAAGCCGATAGACGGCGGAACACGTCATCAACAATCACGTCATTTGATTTGTCTTGGAAGAACAGCTCTTTCTCGTTGTCGTAAACATCAAGCCCAAGCGCACCGATCTTGCTCTGTTTAAGCGCTTCGATAGCAGCTGTGGAATCCAGTAGTTCACCACGGCTTGTGTTGACGATCATCACGCCATCTTTCATCTTCTCGAATGCAGTCGCGTCTAATAGGTGATAGTTCTCTTTACTCATCGGGCAGTGCAGAGAAATCACATCAGACTCTTTGTAAAGCTCGTCTAGCTCTACATATTTAGCACCTAGCTCAACGGCTAGTGGGTTTGGGTATGGGTCGTAACATAGGATGTTCATGCCCAAGCCTTTCAGAATACGCATGGTCGCTAGGCCAATTTTACCGGAACCAATCACACCCACAGTTTTGCCGTAAAAGTTAAAGCCAACCAAGCCTTCTAGAGAGAAGTTTGCATCACGAGTGCGTTGGTATGCCTTGTGAAGTTTACGGTTCAAACACATCATCATGCCGACAGTGTGCTCTGCTACTGACTCTGGTGAATAAGCAGGAACGCGAACCACTTGCAGGCCAAGCTCTTTGGCTGCGTCTAGGTCGACTTTATCAAAGCCAGCACAGCGCATTGCAATCAGCTTGGTGCCGCCTTGTGCAAGAATCTCCAGCACTTCTCGTGATAGGTCGTCGTTTACAAACGCACAAACCACTTCGTTGTCGTGCGCCATTTTCGCTGTGGTTGTGGTGAGGCGAAAATCATGGAAATGAAACTCAGCGTTGAGTTCGCCTTTCGCAAGGTTGAATGATTTTTCGTCGTATGATTTTGAGCTAAAAAAAGCAATGTTGAGCATGGCTTCCTCTCTTACCTAAAAAGTGAATACCCCAATTATGTTTATTTGATAAGGGGTTAAAGCTAGGGCGTGTTGACCTTTCGTGGTTAAATTTTGTTCGAGATAAAAGCGTTTTAATCGCGGCGAGGGGGAAGTAGCCTAGTCACTCTAAGTAAATCCCCCTCAACAAAGAGTAAAACGCTTTTTGCGGGGGCGCCCAGCTCGAACCCTTCGGGCAGCGTTTGCTGGTCATTTCTACTGCGTTATCGGCTTCTCATGTAGGCTAGCTACACATCGACGCCTCTGCCTTGTATAAATACCCAGCAACTCGCTGTAAAAATCAGCTCGAAAGGTCAACACGCCCTAACAACTTCGTTCAGTGTGCTAGAGTTTATTTGTCTTGTCTATCACCATTAGTCATTGTAATTACTATGGTTATTTGGTCTTTTATCTTTACTTATTGAACGCTAAAAATCACAGTACGAACTAGCTTGCTTATAAGTTCATCAATATCGAATAGATCTTACTTTCGAGTGTTGAACATCTTCTTGGTCTCTTTTTCTGACCAGAAGTTAATGTTGAATTGTGCGTCGTCACTCAGCTCTACTCGGTGCCAATATTGAGGTGGACTGGTGGCAAATTGCCCTGCTTCGATAGTGATAACGGTTTCTGGTTCTGTTGCTTCAGCATCAGCAAAACCATAGAAGGTCACTGTGCCTTCCATTACGCAGATCTGACCAAACACGCCTTCAGCCGTATTGTGATGATTGAGCAATGCTGCTGGGATGTTGTCCTTAGTGAAAAACGGTGTTGAACGTTGAATTTTCCAGTGAGAAGGAATACGTAAATGACTCATATAAAACCTCTTATTTTAACTTTAACTGTGCTTTGAAATAGATACCACGGTGTTTTAGGTGGCCTATCTTTACCAGTAATTTTCACTGCTGAATTGACCAGGCTTTCGGCGTAGATGCTTTTCGAAACCTAAACTTGTTAGCGCGTCACTTGTGTCACGAACCATTTGCGGATTGCCGCAAAGGTAGAAGAAACTGCGGGTTTGATTGAAAGTGACAGACGCGGCTTGCTCGAGGTCGCCTCCAAGTAACAAACTTGGGATTCGTCCGCGCAAAGTTCCGGTAACTGATTCTCTAGAAATAATTGGCACATATTTAAGTCTCCCTTGAAAGTGATCAACGAGTTGAGTGATACGATCTCGATAAGTGAGGTCTTGCTCTGTTCTGACGGCATGCACCAGAACTAGGTTTTTGAATGAAGAGGCTTTGTCTGAAGCCAACTCATTCTGCTGTATCTGAATGCTCTCAAGCATTGAGAAAAACGGACCTACCGCGGTTCCGGTTGAAAGCATCCATAGATCGTCGACGATCTCTGGGATCTCATCTAATGTCATAAAACCACTTGGGTCTTTGCCGACAAAGATGTCATCGCCAGCTTGCAGTTCGTGAAGCTGAGGCGAGAGCTGACCGTTCTGATCCTTAATAATCAAAAATTCTAGATGTTGATGGCCTTGCTCATGCTCTGGTGCATTCACCATGGAATAAGCGCGTCTCACGAACTCACCTTCGTTATTGAGCAAGCCAAGCTTAGTAAACTGACCTGCCTGATAAGAAGAGACCGGTGCACTAACCTGGAGTGAGAACAATTGATCTGTCCATTCTGTTTTGTTTAGGACTTTGCCTGTAACTAAACCATGAGGAATATCTGTCATATCATCCACCTTTAAGAAGAGAAGTTATCTCATTAAGGATACTCAACTATTTACACTTTAGAGTTGCATGTATCATGCCAATAATGAGAATGCTTATCAATACTGGTTTGAAGGGTGGTTGTTGGATCGAATGTTGTCAAAAAGACAATATACCAATAATGTCTAAATGACTTATCTGTGTGTTTTTGGTTTCGTTTTAATAGGCTTTCGCTGGTTGAACATCGTTAGCATAGGTTGAGTGGTTTGACCCCTAGGATATTCAATCAATTACTGAAGAGAATAATTTATAGATGCGTATAATGGCGGTTTTCGTTCTCAATATAACTGTGTTTTATGCTTGATAATCTTCGTATGGCCTTGAACGTATTGTTCGTGACCATTAATACTGCATTCACCGCATTGGCTGTGAGTCTGTTTGCCCTAATCAAACTTATTTTGCCAATCTCTGTCGTTCAAAAATCATGCACTCGCTTAGCTAACTTCACATTCTGGTGCTGGGCTTCTCTTAATTTATGGATGTTGAACGCCAATAACGATATCGAATGGCAAGTGGAAGGGGGGGAAGATATTTCGACCAAGCAGTGGTATTTGATGATGTCTAACCACCTAAGCTGGGCAGATATTGTGATTTTGTCTTCAATCCTAAAAGACAAAATGCCGATGACGAAGTACTTCTTGAAACATGAACTGTTGTACGTACCATTTGTTGGCTTGGCGTGTTGGGGCTTAGATATGCCATTCATGAGACGCCACTCTCGTGAGTTCCTATTACGTAACCCAGAACGCCGTAATGATGACTTCAATGCAATCAACAAAGCGTGTACTAAGTTCAAATTAGCACCGACAACATTGGTTAACTTTGTTGAAGGGACTCGTGCAAACCACGAGAAACTGACGTCAGCGAAAACCCCTTACCGTCACCTACTGAAGCCAAAAACAGGTGGTGTGGCGTTTGCTTTATCTGCAATGGGCCCAATTTTGGATGGCATCGTGGATGTGACCTTAGCTTACCCTGAAAACCAAACCTCTCCGTTTGAAGATATGCTGAAGGGCAAAATGACGAAGGTCGTTGTGCGTATTAAATTGCATCCAATGGATGAGAACGTGAACGGTAATTACTTTGAAGATAAGGCATTTAAACGTCGCTTCCACAATTGGTTGAACAATACGTGGAAAGAGAAAGACGCCTACCTTGATACGGTCTATGGGGTTGAGAAGCCTTCTGAGGTAGAGACAGTTGATGAGGCTGATAAGCTTTATAAGAAACAAGAACAGTAAGCTGAAACTGAATCGATAGGATTAAAAGAGCCGATAGTTCATTGAACTATCGGCTTTTTTATTGAATTAGGTTTTTTCAGAGGCAAGCGAGAGAGTTAGTGCTCACTCCCGTTAAATAGATTGGTACGCATCGATGATGTGTTTGACTTCACTGGGCTTACCTTGCTTCTCTTGGCCTTGATGAATACGTAAGTAGTGCTGCAGTGTTTTGGCTTTGTACTGCTGAGATACCTTCATTTGTTCATCACAACTCGGCGCCCAGATCTTGTCACCCACGTTTGATATCTCACTAACCGATCGGCTCTGTTCAGCTTCGCCTGAGTTATTGGTGACCAATAAAATTTCGTAGTAACGGCGGTTCTCTTCAATTAGCACTTCATCAATAAGGCCGAATTTGAGCGACTTTAAATGGCTTCTCAATTCGAATTGTTGATGCACAGGGCACAGCAAGAAATCGATCGCTTTGTTTGGGTGTTGACGGTGAATATCATCGACTAGTTTCTGAGTTAGATCGCCACCCACACCAGCGATAATGACTAGATGTCTGCCAGTGTGCTTTTCCAATGGAATCGCTGCGACATCCATGCAGTAGGCTTGCCATTGGCTGGTAACCGCTTGTTGCTCTGAATTATCTTGGGGAAAGTAACGTGTTAGCTTGCCTTCCAGTTCATTCATCAGAGACGGAACAATATCGACAAAGTGAATGTGAGGCGCTTTGTTATCCGCCAACAGTTGAACACCCAAGAAGCCGTGATCACAACAACAGTCCCAAATGTGTTGGTAGTCATTGCTGACAAGGGAATGGAGAGTTTGCAGTCGGTTACTTAGCTTCATAAGGCTCGTGTCGTTAGAAAAGGGGTATTGTCGTGTTGAACGCGCATTGTAATGACTTTCCATAAAAACAAAAGCACCTAGGGTATGAATCCTAGGTGCTTTGTTGTTATCGGTATCCAAGTAAAGGATAAAGTGAGCTTGTTAGGACAACCTATGAAGCCTTTGCAACTGCCCTGATGTGGCCTTCAACTCGATTCTTTCCAAGCTGTTGAGCAATAAGCTTTGCTTGCTCCGCAAGTGCTAGGGCTGTATCTGGCTCTCCCTCTATCTGAGAAAAACCGACACTCACGCCTAAAGAGAGGCTGATGTCTGGCGTCACAATAGTTTTCTCTGCTACGCCAATTCGGCACTGGTCTAGTTGGAGCTTGGCGTCGTTGGCGCCGTTTGCTTTAAATAATACTGCGAACTCTTTGCCTCCAACACGAGCAAGGCATAGTCCTTTAGGCTTCGGAAAGTACGAGCGTAGTGCTTCTGCTGTCAGCTTGATCATCTTGTCACCCACAGCTTCACCATAAGCACGGTTCACGTGGTCAAAATTATCGATATCGAGTAGAGCGATATAGGTTTCAGGCTGGTTGGCGTAGTTTTCCAGTGCAATATTAAAGCTACTTTTATTGTCTAATTGCGTCATTAGGTCTTTACTACTCAACTGGTGCTGAAGCAGTAAGTTAGACAGTGAGACTTCCGTGTAATCTCTGATCATACGTAAGATATTCTGGCTAATAGGCAAGTTCGCATTCACATATAACACCGCAATTAACTGCTGACGTGAGTATAAAGGGAGACAATAGTGGCGCTGGTCTATTTTGAGTTTACGGGCGAGTGGATCTGCGTCTTTACCGTTTCGATAAACCATAGCATTTGCGACAAAACGTTCTGAGAGCGCTTTGTCACAATGCACAGTTGATTTGTTCCCATGATAATCAAGCGTACTGAATGAGTGGTTCTCTGGTTGATACAGGCAGAACTGAATACCTTTATGGTAGGTAAAGTTATCCAAAATAGACTTCAGTTTGCGCTTAAAGCTCGCAAGGTCTTCTACTTTATTGAGCTGAGATAAAGAGACATTTAAACGATAAGCCAGGTAGTTGGCACCAATCCACAATAGAAGGAGCGAGCCAAGTACTACGCCTGTTAACGTAAATTGATGTGAACTGGTTAAGATGTCATGACGGTCGGTGCCCGCAATAAACACCCAATTCAAGCTGTTGTCTGCATCAAATACCGATATTTTGAAATTATCTTGATAGTAGTACTCATGTTTTCCGGCCAATTGCCCTTGCGAAAGCTGGTGGCTAATACCCGCATGATAGCTAATGGACTTCGAGCCAATTCGTTTTGGATCTGGATGGAAGACGAGTCGTTCAGTTGCTTTATCTACAACAAATACATAGCCATTATTAAGCGTTTTTAAATCTCTTAAACCTTGCGTGGTATGCATTAAATCAAACTCAATCCAGATTTCTTCGTTGAGCTTTTCTGCAGTGTGTTTAACGGCGAAAACCCATCGTCCATCGGCTTTTTGGTAAACGGAAGAGATGTAAAAATCTTCTACAACACCGTCTATTGAATGCCATTGTATTGTGGCGATTTGTTCATTGGAAAGAGGAAGACCACGAGTGGAGACATAATGTTGGGAGTTAGGTTGGTATCGAATGATATCGGAGAAGTTCGGTGTTCTTGTTAGAATATTATCGCTAAGTTCGCGAAATTTTTGGTCGCTAAAGTCAGTGGCGTTAGGTATGCCCAGACTGGTTTCTAAGAAATAGAGTTTACCGAATACGGCCTCTATGTTGGAACGAATAGTCGCGCTTGCGATGCGAATGTTTGATGCTGATTGGTTGGTTGCTGCGGTCTCTACTTTTTCTAATTGAGCTGCTGCGAGGTAAAGCATTCCTCCGGTTAATAAGATTATGTATGGTTTAAAAAGCCGAATAAGTGTTTTAGGTAAAGCCATGATATCCAAAGACGTGATAGATTCATTTTTATAGTACGGCCATACTAAACAGTTTTATTAATCACATCAATGCAAATGATTCCATATAAAAGAATGAATTTTGTGATATTCAGCTAACAAAAAAGCCAGCTAAAAATATAACTGGCTTTTATGGTTTTTGCTTTTTTATTGACTGGGCTTAACTTTCACTTAACTCAGTTTTGTTTGGCGAATAGTGCAAAATCGCCATCGATGTTGGTGAGAGCAGCAATTCCCCTTCGGCATGACCTGGCTTTACGTTTCTCAGGTTGGTATCACATATCGTCACCCAATTTTGTTCACGGTCATTGGGTAAGCTGAAACGCGCTGGGGCGTTGGTTTGGTTGATCAGATAAATCAGCTCATCGCCATCTTTACCAATACCAAGATGCAGTGCTACTGAGCTTAAACGGTTCCAATCATCATGCTCCATCAGCGTGCCATCGACACGGCTCCAGAAGATGCGATTAGAGTTACGTTTTTCGCCGCTGAACGCCTGGATAAAAGGCACCATGTATTGCTGACGTGCGGCGATCATTTCTGACAGCCAAGTTTTGAAGTAGGTCTTGCGCTCTGAATCTTCCCAGTTCAGCCAACTCGTCTCACTATCTTGGCAGTAAGCGTTATTGTTACCCTTTTGAGTATGAGATAACACGTCTGCTGTCAGAATGTGTGGAATACCGAAAGCAAACAGCAGGCTCGCCATGAAGTTACGTTTCTGCTTTTCACGAGTCGCGATAACCAAGAGGTTTTCGGTCTCACCCTCTACACCGTAGTTTTCAGAGCGGTTGTCACCATGCCCATCGCGGTTATTCTCACCATTTTCTTCATTGTGCTTGTGCTTGTACGAGACAAGGTCTTGCATGGTGAAGCCATCATGGTAAGTGATGTAGTTGACGGTTAGTTTGTAAGGCCAGTGCGCTGCACTGTAGATATCACGAGATCCCATTAGGCGTGTAGCAAACTCTTTTAGGTAACCCTGATCACCGCGCCAGAAACTACGTGTGATGTCTCTCAGCTTGTCATTACATTCATTCCAACCAAGTGGGAAATTACCCACTTGATAACCATTAGGGCCAATATCCCACGGCTCTGCAATTAACTTAGTTTCTTTAAGTACAGGGTCTTGAGCTACGGCTTTAAAGAAAGCAGCCTCAGGGTTGTAGTTGTCACCTTCGCGCCCCAGTGTGGCTGCCAAGTCAAAACGGAAGCCGTCGACTTGGAATTCGCTTACCCAGTAACGAAGCGTGTCCATGACTAGGTTGAGTGCTGGCTGGTGGGTAAGGTCGACTGTGTTTCCACAGCCTGTGAAGTTTGCATAATGGCAGCCGTGCTTGATGTAAGTTCGGCTATCTAGTGCCTTTAAGTTAAAGGTTGTGCCACCTTCGCCGCCTTCTGCTGTGTGGTTGTACACCACATCTAAGATCACTTCGATACCGTTGCGGTGCAGTTCACGAATCGCAGTTTTGAGCTCTGTGACGGCGTCTTTCTCTGCATAACGAGGGTCGGGTACCATAAATAAATATGGGTTGTAGCCCCAGTAATTCACTTTACCCATATCAAGTAGGTGGGGTTCGTGCATGCAGGCCGCAATGGGCAAAAGTTGTAATGAGTTGATGTTTTGTTGCTTGTAGAACGCAAGCATTTCAGGGCTGACTAACCCCAGGTAACGGCCTTTGATATTACTTGCGACTTCAGGGTGAAGTTGAGATAGGCCTTTAACATGCGTTTCAAACAGAACGGTCTCTTCACGGCCAATTCGTGGCTTTTCGACGCCTTGCCAGTCGAAGGTATCATCAACAACGACACATTTCGCCATCGTAAAGCTTTTCTCATTACTATAAGGCGTGGTGTAGTGGAGCGGCTCACTTATCGCTTTAGCATAAGGGTCAGAAAGTAATATTGGACCATTAGCTGTTTCTGCAATGAATCCGTATTTTTGCCCCGCTTTAATACCTTCGATAAATACATATCGAATATCAGCGTATTCATTGTCCAATTTATAAGTTGTGAACTCCTCGTTCTCATCAAAAAGAGCGAGTGAAAGAGATTTACAGTCAGGAGAATAAATAGAGAAGTTGCAGCCAGTGTTACCTAGCGTTGCGCCTAGCGGATAAGGGCGAGCGAGCGTTCTAGTCATTGCTTGATTTCTTGTTCGTTTATCAACATCAGTGAACTATTAGTAAAAGGCTTTGTCACAGTAAGGTCAAGCATCTTCACAGATTAATTACGGTTAAAAAAATAATTGATCGATGAAGTTCAAATTATATATTTGAAGTAGATCTCACTTATGCTGAATAATTAGATCTTCGTGCTGTCTACTCCTCCTAGATTAAGTGATCCACCTCTTTAAAACACCATTCTGTATATTTTCTACTCCCCTCTAGTCCCCCTTAATTTAGTTGGGGGTGGAGGAAGTCAAACTTGTCATCCCCTCTTAATATTGACCCCGTTGAAACGAATCAGGGGAAACCCTAAACCTCTCTATCTTACGACTACCATAACTGCCTTTGGTTGCCGCAAGAGAGCAAAAATATAAAAACCTAAAATAAATCGTCCTTAATGGAGTTAAGAATGAAAAAAGTAAGTTTGATTGCTGCTGCAGTGGCGACTACGCTAGCTGCTGGCTCTGCGTTCGCTGTTGACTTTAATGGTTACATGCGTGCTGGTACTGGTATCAGCGGCAACGGTAATGGTGATGTATCAGTTAACAAAAACGGTATTGGTCGTCTAGGTAACGAAAATGACAACTACTCTGAGTTTGGCCTAGCTGAAGAACTAAAAACTGGTGAGCAAACGTGGCGCGTTGAGTCAATGATTGCTTCTGGTGCACCAGGCGCAAATGGTTGGGAAGATTCTGATTTTAACGTTGCTCAGTTCGCGGTTAAAGCGAAAGGCGTTCTATCTTTCGACCAAGAAGCGACTCTTTGGGCTGGTAAAACATACTACCAACGTAAAGATATCCACATCACTGACTTCTATTTCCTAAACACATCTGGTACTGGTGGTGGTGTTGAAAACATTTCAATCGGTGACCAAAAGCTATCTGTTGCACTAATCCAAGATGGCGCGACTGACGATTCAACTGGCTACATCTTTGATGCTCGTCTAGCGAACATCGGCCTATGGCAAGATGCATCTCTAGAATTAGCACTAGCGTACAACTTCGCAACTGATTCAGATAACGCGAGCGAGTCTGCTGACGACGGCCTACTAGCTTCTGCAATTTTACACCAAGGAACGAGCAACGGCTTCCACCAGACAGTACTTCAGTACGGTACTAACGGTTACGGCGTACAAGCTGCAAACTTCTGGGGTTCTGGTTCTTACTACGCACGTGGTACTGAAGCATTTAACGAAGCATCTGGTTTCCGTCTAATTAACTGGGGTGTAATGAACCTTGGCGAATCTTGGGAAATGGGTCACCAACTAGCTTACCTAGCGGGTAGCGATATCGGTGGTGCAGATAAAGATGGTAACTACACAAACAAAACTTTCGACATCGATCAGTACTCTGCTGTAGTTCGTCCAATGTACAAGTGGAATGACACAATGCGCACAGTATTTGAAGCTGGCTACAACGCTGGTGAGCGCATTGCTGACGGTGGTCTAGCAACTGAAGACTTCGGTAACGCTAAATTCACAGTAGCTCAAGCTTGGGCTATGGGTGACAGCTTCTGGGCTCGTCCTGAAATCCGCGTTTACGGTTCTTACATCCTAGATACTGAAAACAAAGAAGCATTCAACGGCGACGATACAGAATATGTGTTCGGTATCCAAGCTGAAGCTTGGTGGTAAACACTTAGCGTAACCAATCCTAAACTGTCCTAATTCATAGCCGGCTCGCGTCGGCTATTTTTTTAAGGAATGTACGATTAAGTGGATCGTTCCCTAGGTGAATAGTTTTCTTTGTGGTAATTAAAGTTAGTAAATTTCTTAAAAAAATAACAAGAAGGAAGAGTTATGTATTTTAAAGCTCTAATGTTGAGTGGCTGTGTTGCGTTGGCCGGTTGTCAATCTGCACAAGTTGTAGAGCAGGTGCAAGTGGCACAAGCTGAACAAGTTAACTCTCTTGCTGGTCTTCAATTTGCCCCGATGAAGCTGCCAAGCTCGGCAATTTTCGATGTAACACCAGACAGCCAAATTTTGAACTATCAGGGTATAAATAGCCCTGTAGTCGCGATCGAGCTACCGGCGGATCGCGGTGAATACTCTATTAAGATTACAAGCATGATCGGCGACACTGCATTTGTCCCTAATGCGGTTATCTATGATAAGAACGGTCGTGAGTTAGAGCGCTATGGTAAAGATAGCTTCGAATATGCAAAACCAAGATTACATTTGGGTAATCGACTTGTTGCTGAAAACGATTTCTACCCGCCGACCACATCTCAGTCGGTTTACTTAGTTATCTATACAGATCAAGCAGACCTTGATGGTTTCACTGATGTCATTCACCCAGCTCGTTTGGACGCGGAAGGCCGTGGTAACTACCTACCAGAAGTTGAAGATATTCCAGTTCCAAACTCGAACGTTGGCAAAATAGAAGTAGCGATTGATCGAGTTGGTTTCTTCTCATTCGGTTCAAGCATTGAATCAAATGCTAAGCCAGCAGCCGCGAAGGTTGAGGCGATTCAGCCAGAGACACAAACTTACTACCACAATGCAATCAAAGCCGCTGTCGAAGCAGACAATATTCCAAAAGCTTTGGGTCTATTAGACGAAGCGAAAGCACTAGGCATTGAAGGCGCACAAGAAGTCTTTGTAAAAGCAGTTAATAAAAAGTAGCTGGTACAATTACAAAGTCTGATTTAAGAGAAGGGACCCTAATAGGGTCCTTTTTTATTATCCGCGATAAATGAAATACTTTAATTAGTTAAATATTTGAGATTCGAAGACGCGAGCTTATAGATATTCACTAACGCTCTAGCTGATTAACGTAGGTCAATGTCATTTGGATCCGTGATTACTATTAAGTAGGCGTTGGCCTAGACAGCGTCTCTCATTTCTCTATTTCATGTACTTGATTCAAGAAAGCTTATCCTGGGTACAGGAACTGAAACCGAAAGTGAATAAAAAGAAACCTTCTTATTCACCAAGTGCCAACAAGGTTCCTCAATCACTAAAGGTTGAATGTGACTTATGTGTGTTGGGAGAAGGCTTTCTTAGGTTTGCGTTTATTGGGTACAAAAAAGGGAGACTGACGTCTCCCAAAGGCTAGCTTTCGCTTGTTTTATTATCTGTTACTTGAACCTAAGCTTGGAGCTTAATTCTTAGTGACAGATACCACAGCTTTGTCTACATTGTCGTCAAGCTCGTGAATCGCATTCAAAGTGAAGGTGTAGCTGCCCGCTTCCGTTACGCTCAATTGGCAATTGCCACCAGTGCCAATATCGATTGACCCGCTTGCAAGCTCTACAGAATCGCAACCAAAGTTAGGTGTTTTCCAATCAGCATCCGAAAACTTGAAGCCATAGCTACCCGCGTCTAAGTTGCCTGTTACAGAATAAACCCCATTAGCAACAAAGCTCATCGCCCAATCATCAACAGGGTTCCAACCATTCATATCACCACGCACGTACACGGTAGTTTGACCGTACGGAGGAATGCTAGATACATCCTTGTCTGAGTTATCAACCGGCAAACCAACGCCTTGTGCACCGTTTTGTGCTTGTACAAACACAGCGGTGGTTAGTGCTGGAACAGTGAATGATTCATTAGCAAAGCTTGCGCCTTTCACTATGTCATCCGCTGAGTTTTGTTGAACCTCGTGAAGCGCAAAGCCTGTCGCTCCTGAGATTTTGAACGATTGAGATTCATTGGTTGAGTTTACAATCGCGACAATCGCATCGTTCGCTGGATCGAGGTCTGTACCTGCGGATACACCATCATCGATAGACATCACGATTAGGCCTTCGACTTGGTCTTCGCCAACGTTACGGAAATCGACTCGCTTCATGACTTCGTCAGCTGTATCTAAGCGGAACAGTTCACTTGAGCTACGGATCTTTAGTAGCTCTAGGAATTGCTGCGTAGTTAACTCGATGTCGTCTGCGTCTGGTTTCGCCGTTGGGTCAGCAATGATGGTTTTGATCAGATCCCAGTTCGCACCATCTTTGTCTTCACGAGGTAAGCCAACATTCCAGTTACTGTCAGAACCGTCGAAGAACACGCGGTTGTACCAATCACCAGAGTCATAAGAATCGCGCTGCATCGACTTAGAACGAAGCAGTTCAGAACCCATGTGGATGAATGGAATGCCTTGGCCCAACATTACGGTAGAGAGCGATACAGATTGCATGCGAGCGCGTTCTGCTGAACTAGTACCAGTGGCGATCTTGTAAGCGTTGTTGTCCCAAAGTGTTTGGTTATCGTGTTTTGAAACGTAGGAGATGTTCTCTGAAGGCATCTTGGTGTAACCCGCAGGCGCGCCATTGTAGTCGACGTTTTTACCCAGTTTGGTATCGCCTTTGTAATCAATTAGCACGTATTCAGCGAGGTTACCTGCCATACCTAAGCGAACAAGATCTTGGTTGTGTAAGCGACCGTTGATGGAGTCTTGATCTGTCTTGGTTTCTTCATTGGCAATCGCAGCGTTACCGAAACCTTGGTTGAAGCGGAGTGGGTGGTTACCTTCTGAGTCGACGCCGCCATCAAACGGGCTACCGCCACGTACAGCGTCACGCAGTCGATCCGAGAATGTGCCGATCTCAGTGCCCGCCATGTTGATTTGGTTCGCTTGATCGAAGCGTGCATTATCGGCTACTTCGCCAAAATCCCAACCCTCACCGTAGAACAGGGTATTCGGGTCGATTTTGCGCACTTCTTCCAGCGCTTCGACCATCACGTCTTTTGGCTGGTGGCCCATTAAGTCAAAACGGAAACCATCCACTTTGTAGTCGTCAGCCCACACCTTGAGTGAGTCGACCATCAATTTACCCATCATTAGGTTTTCAGTCGCAGTATTGTCACAACAAGTCGAGTTTTCTACGCCACCTGTGTTGACGTTAAGACGGTGGTAGTATCCAGGGACAATCTTATCTAGTACCGACTTATCATTCACTCCAGATGCGTTGGTGTGGTTGTACACCACGTCCATGATCAGCTTGAGATCCATGTCGTGCGTGGCCTTAACCATTTGACGAAATTCTAGAATACGCTTTGATCCGTTTGGATCCGTTGCGTAGCTTCCTTCAGGAACCGTGTAATGGAATGGGTCGTAACCCCAGTTGAAGCTGTCGAGCATGCGTAAGTCGTTCATTAACGCTTGGGCGTCGCCCGTTGAAGGGTCATAGCTGTCGAGTACGTCTTCGATAACTCTGTTTTCATCTTCATTACCACATAAGGCTGCGGCAGGTTTTACATCACACAGTTTCCCAACGGTATCGGTAATATCGACGCGGCTTGCTTCATCTTCATCAACGGTGGCGATATCGAAAGCTGGCAAGATATGCAACGTCGTCAAACCTGCATCTTTCAGCGCTTGAAGATGTTTGACCGACTCACGATCGGTTTCTGTGAGAGCGAGGTACTTGCCGTTTAGGCTTGCTGTGCCGAGTTTGTCACTGAAGCTAAAGTCACGCAGATGTGACTCGTAAAGCACGTGGTCTTCATCTTTCTCTACAGTTGGACGTTCGTAGCCAGTCCAGCCTTCTGGCATCAAGGAAGAATCATTCAGGTCGATGACTTGAGAGTATGCTGAGTTCTTCGACAAACTCAGTGAGTAAGGGTCCGTTACAAGGCGAGTTTCGATATTGCCAGTGGTTGGATGGTAAACTTTCACTTGGTAGCGGTAGTACATGTTGACGGCGTTAGACACCGATTCTGTTGCCCAGATGCCTGTCTCAGTACTTTCCGTCATTGGGATGACTTGTGAACTTTTTAGATCTTCACTGTATAAGACTAGCTCAACATCTTGGGCTGTAGGAGCCCATAGTTTAAAGGTAGCTGCGCTGCCGTCGATAATAGCACCGAGTTCTTCACCCATTGCATTACCGGCATCCTCACTAGCAAATACCGAGTCAAGCACGCCTGGTTTCTGAATCTCGGTCGAAGAGATAACCTCGCCATTGGCATTGTAGGCTACAACAATGATCTGAGATTTCAAAATGGTGCGCAGTGTTGTGTCATCAACGTCAATCGCGACTGCTGGTAAACTTGCTAGGTGGCGGAAACGTTCTTTTAATTCAGAGGATAGCTCGCCATCTTTGCTCAGTTCAATTGCAGTGCCACCGACAATCTCTTTGTCATCATTCATTGAGATGCTGTTATCCAATGCATAGAAGAGCTTTACGGAGTCTGCATTGCTGGCCGCTTCCCAACCTATGGTCGTTGCATCAAGCCAATGTGCTTTTTGACCATCAATATTCACTGGTCGTTCTGAGATAGGTTCGTAGTACAACTCGCTACTGCCATGGAAACCAAATACTCCCTGAGATTCACCAAGTTTATCCAGCTCTACTTTTGAGTTTGCGCTACCAAAGGCTTTCTCATCTCCGTTGTGCAAGATAAAGTTCATGCATCGGTGTGGGTCAGAAGCGTCTGGATCGACTTTCAATACATAGTAAGCGCCGTAAGTATCGCTAATACCATCGTATTCGTATGGGCTGTTCCAATCTGTACCTGTTGCACTTAATCCCATCGCTTCTAGGTCTGTGCTAGTGCAGCCTTCACCATTCCATAAATGCAGCCCCCAACCGTCATAAGTCGAGCCTGATGTGCTTGAAGCTGCAACATCACGTTTGTAGTAAATTACCACTTCGTTTTCTGCAGCTGGATACAAACCACTATTACCAGTATCTGTACCGCTGTCGCTGTTATTATCACTGCCACAACCTGCAATTAAAGTGGCGGTGAAAAGGGGCAAAATCGCTTTGGCTAAAGTCGATTTATTGAAGCTTTTTTTCTTTGTATTGTTAAAGGTATTTCGTAGAGTTAAACATTGATTAATATTTATATTGTTCACGTTTCGATATCCATATTTCACTTTTTATGAAGATGAATATCCTAGTCTTAACGGTGGCCAGCCATTTGTGATGTCTATATGTAAAGTTATTTTTAATAAGTAAAAATAAGAAACCTAGTGTCAATGTCACGATTTGTACTTGGTTTGCAATGAATTACTTGGATCAATAGCTCATATCTTTAATATCAATAAGATAGGGCGTAGTGGCTAGGCGTAGAGAATAAGGATGAGAGCTCATCCTTATAAATGTGAGGAAGATATCGAAATGGTCGACTGTTAATTTAGCTTGGGAATTAAGTTAATTATCAATTAGCATTTATTTTCTTTCTATATAATATCGACAAGGGTTTTAAGTATTTAAAGGTAATACCCAAACCAACGATGCCAGCGGTTTTAATTCAATATTGAAACAGCCAACTCCTTCCTCTACGCGTAATTCTTGTCGCTGAATAGATTCGATATGCTCGTTAAGCATGTAACTGCCATCCGCAATTTTGATTGCTTGGATTACATCACGTGGAATGGCCAAGCAAACACGCTTTGTAGTGTGTTGGCTGAAATTCGCAGCAACTATTGTCAGCTCTTGGTCGTTATAGCGCAGAAATGCGTAAACCGAATCACTCAAATTATTGCTTTGGTGTAAGTCTCGGTAATGCCCAGTCATTGAAGAGTGCTCAAGAGAAAAGTTCATCACTTTCTGATAGAAGTGACGCAGCTGCTTTTCGCTATCGTTTAATAGCCCACCATCGAAGGCGCCGTGGTTCATCCATTTTTGATGCTGTGGGACACCGATGTAGTCAAAGATGGATGTACGAGAGGGTTGTCCAAAGCCTGCGTTCTCCGCGCCCGGTTCGCCGACTTCTTGTCCAAAATAGACCATGGTCGGTGAGCTGCTCAACAAGGCGCTGACGAGCATTGCAGGTTTGGCGATATTCGGGTCGCCTACAAATTCAGGAGACGCGATACGCTGTTCATCATGGTTATCCAAGAAGTGCAGCATGTGGTGCTCTATGTCCATCATTTGCTGCTGAATCTCGGGAATGATTGCTGTTGAAGCTTTGCCTTGCATAATGGCTTTGAGCCCATCGTATAGGTCCACTTTGTCGTATAGATAGTCCATTTTTCCTAGGTGAATGTAGTCGCGGTACAAATCTGGCTGATACACCTCCGCCATTAGAAAGGCATTGGGTTTTTGCATCTTTATTGACGAGTTGAGATAGCTCCAAAACTCAACAGGCACCATTTCAGCCATATCGTAACGAAACCCATCGATGCCTTTATCTAACCAGAACAAGGCGATGTCTCTGAACTTAACCCAAGAGTTAGGCACATCGATAGATTTCCAGAAATCGAAGTGATCTCGGTAATCACGGTGAGCATAGTCACTCGGTAATTCAGGGAAGTCCTTTGAACCATCAGGGCGGACACCGTAATTGATCTTCACGGTTTCGTACCAATCGTCGAAATTGGGTTTCGCTAGGCGTGAGCCATTACCTGTCCATTTAGCGGGCATTTCGATAAACGGAGAGTGTAGGGCTAGGTGTTGTTCACCACCAAGAGGGGTAAAATCAGGCTCGATATTCGGCAGCTCAAAGGCGCTGTTGGGGATGTAGTAGAAGTTATTGTCTCTATGGTATTCGAGACTTGTGTCATCGTGAGCACCAAAGTCACTGACGCCCTCGGGATTATTTAACCCTTTGTAATGACGTGCAACATGGTTAGGGACGATATCGATGATCACCTTTAAGCCATTGTCGTGACTTCTTTTAATTAGCGCCTCAAATTCCTCTAGTCGCTGCTCGGGGTTATCAGCGAGATCAGGGTTAACAGAGTAGTAATCTTTTTCGGCATAAGGTGAGCCTGCACGGCCTTTTACCACGCTCGGGTGATCGTCTGAAATACCAATGTGTTTGTAGTCATTGATTAACGCGTGGTGAGGAACGCCGGTATACCAAATGTGAGTCATACCAAGCTTGCGAATTTCAGACAGCGCTTTGTCAGTAAAATCACTGAATTTGCCAACGCCATTCTGTTCAATGGAGCCCCATGGGACATGTTGGGTGTTTTTATTGCCAAATAAACGCGTAAAAACTTGGTAGATGGCGTACTTTTGGTTGTACATATTTATAATTCCTTTAACTTCCATCATGTTATGTAGTGATGAAAGGGCTTGTTTATTTTGTGCAGGCTAACTGAATTACAATACGCCTTACTCATCCTTATCAAAATCTACAGGGCGTAATTGCCACAGTATGTGAGCTGTTACCCAAAAGGAGTTGATGTTGTCTTCATCTATTCAAATCGCTACCACTTATTTGGTTCTGGTGGCGGCATCTATGTTGTTTGCGGAAAGTTCTAAAGTGCTGTTGGCGTGGTATTTAGTTATCGGTGTCGTGACGTTTTTTGTGTACGCAAAAGACAAGCGAGCCGCGATTAATGGTAATTGGCGCGTGCCAGAGAAAACCTTGCACATCTTTTCTGTTGTTGGTGGTTGGTTAGGCGCTTTGATCGCACAAGATAAGCTGCGTCATAAAACACAAAAACAGCCTTTCAGAGCGATCTATTGGCTAACCGTAGTCATCAATGTAGCGGCGTTTGTATGGACGTTAACGCCGAGCGGGCAGACGATGTTTGGTCGTTGGCTTGGTGAGGCTATTAGATACTTGTAATGAAATTGATGGCTAGTAATCACTGACTAACCATCTTAGAGAAGCTATCTGGTTACAACATCGGAATGGTCGATGCTAGAAGCAAGCCAGCCATACCGTAGTTGAAGCTTTTTATGCGGACTGGCGTTGTTAGCCAGTGCTGTAGTTGCTTGCCTGCTGCCGTCCAGAAGGTCACAGATGGTAAGTTGGCTAGCGTGAAAATGGCTGCGATGATTGCAAGCTCCCACCATGAGCTGCCACTGCTATAAACAGAAATAGCTGTCAGTGCCATTGACCAACCTTTCGGGTTAACCCATTGAAAACTTGCCGCGCCGATGAAGGTCATAGGTTTATAAGCTTCAGTGCTTTTCGCTTTTCCACTCTTGGCTATTTTAATTGCGAGGTACACCAAGTACGCAAGGCTCAGGTATTTCAATACTTGGTGAGTCACCGGATAGGCGTTGAAAATCCCCATTAACCCAAAGCCAACCAACAGCAACATAGCCGCAAAACCTAAAGCAATGCCAAGCATGTGCGGAATGGTACGGGCAAAGCCAACATTGGCACCTGATGTCATGAGCATGATGTTATTTGGACCCGGCGTGAAGGTCGAGACAAACGCAAACAAAGCAAGTGCGCTAAGTTGTTCTAAAGGCATAATGGTTCTCCAGCAATAAAATGAACGAAGTGACTGACCGGTCATGACTTTCACGTGTTGAGAAACATAGTAGGTGGAAAGTGAGGCAATTATGTGCTTTTATTTCCTCTATTATCACTAAATGCACAATAATAAGTACTTATGGATAGATTTGACGAAAGGATATTGCAAGAGCTTAAGTTGGACGGCAGAATCTCCAACATTGAGCTCTCAGAGCGGATTGGCTTGTCGGCTTCAGCGACGTTAAGGCGTGTACAAGATCTTGAGCGGAAAGGCATCATTCAAGGTTATCGTGCGGTTCTCGATAACAGTTTGATGGGCATGGGTTTTATCGCCTACGTTTCGATCGGTTTATCAAGCCACAAAAAATCTGCTCAATTGGAGTTTGAAGAGCACGTCGCTATGGAGAAAGAGGTGGTCGAGTGTCACAACATCACCGGTGCCAATGAGTACTTGTTGAGAGTTGAGACTAAAGACTTACCGAGCTATAAGAAGTTTCATGCCGATGTGCTAGGAGAATGTGCTCAAGTTCAATCCATCACAACCATGGTGGTGATGGATACCCCTAAAGATGAACGTTAATCGAGCTTAATATCAGGAGCGGCACAGTGCCCAATACCAATCAGTTGTTATTGTTCTTAGATGTGGTTCAACAAGGGTCGTTTACCAAAGCGGCAACCTTGCACGACATGGACAATTCCTCTCTCTCTAAACAGATCAAAAAGCTTGAGCAAGACTTGGGTGTTCAGCTACTCAACCGTTCTACTCGATCGTTTTCTTTGACGTCTGCTGGGGAAGATATTCTTGCGCAAACCTATGTGCTGAAAGACACCATCAATCAGATTCAAGGTATCGCTGATTCGTATCAGTCAGAGCCGAAAGGCGTGCTGCGTATTACGTCGCCTATCTATTTTGGTCAGCAATACCTGCAACCTATCATCACTCAGTTTATGAGAAAGTACCCGGATGTTCAGATCGTACTTTCCTTGGACGACAAGATCGCCAACATCATTGCCGGGCAGTTTGATATTGCGTTCCGCTTTAGCAAGCTGGTGGAATCGAATTTGATTGCGAAGAAGATAGCCGACAGTAACTTCATGCTGGTCGCCTCGAATGACTTTGTGAAGCAGCATGGTGAGCCGAAAACGCCACAAGATTTGTTGTCTCTGCCTGCCGTGATTTATACCAATGGCGATATGACGGTGGATCATCTACGCATAAGTGAAGAGCCGCATGGCAATACTTTTCAGAGCCTGACGATTCGTGGCAATTATAAGGTGAGTGATGTTCGTACTATGGTGTCTTGTGTGAAAGATGGATTAGGTTATGGCTTTCTTGATCAATCAAATCTGTACGCCTCCATGAAAGAGTTGGGCTTAGTGACACTGCTTCCTGATTACGCCATTTCAACAGCTGATACCGCCATTTATGCCGTCTACCCACACCGTAAGCAGACCAAGCTAGTAAAAGAGTTCATCACCTCAGTGCAAGATTATATTGGGTCGCCGACGATTTGGGAGAAGATGCAGCAAGATTAACGGTTTCTCTGCTATATCAAATCAAAAAAGAAGCCAGAACGTTACACGAACTGGCTTCTTTTTACTTTTCTAGCGTTCACTAATTTACAATGTAAAGTTCAGCTATAGCTAGCGTGAGTGGCTTTTTCTCACAAAGAGTGCCCCTTGGTTGAAGTTAGTGATTGTGAATCACTTCTTTGCCACTTGGGTAAGCTTTTGTCCTCAGTACGTGGCCATCAATTTCTACTTCTTGATCGACGATCAGTGCCCGCTTCATAGATCTTGATATTTCACGCGCGAGTGACGTTGTCACACTTGGTGGGGCAACGTCACCGCTGCTTTCAGGTACAGGTCTTTAACCATCAGTTTCTGGTGAATGGTTGAGTCTAACTTGATGAAAGGCAAGCTCGATAAACCCTCCTTATTGAAGCAAGATCACACGATTTATGGAGTGCGTACGGATTAGTCTTTGCAGACTTCTTATCGTTATGTATTCCTGAGATACTGAACCGAGTTTAAGGCGAAGCGTATAGAGACTGCGTCTCTTGTCACCATCAGGGCTAATAGCCCCAGAAATTAACTACTCAATATAGGCTGCTTGTGGCCGATATAGAGTAGAACGGAACCGAATTAGGTTAAACATTTTATGAGTACAATGGGAATCGCAATTGGTGCGACCGCTCTTTCGTTAATACTTGTTGCTGTGTGGCTGATTTCTTTATCACTAAGAAAGCAGCGCTTGGAACAAGAACGTAAAGCGCGAGCTGTCGCTTACCGAAAGGCGATTGAAAAAGCACGTATCCAAGAGCAAAAAGAGCGCCACTTTAAAGCAGAAACAGGGCATGTCCCGTCGATTCTATATTTAGCGAAAGAGGCTGAACGTAACAATATCAAGGAAGCGTTATATTGGTACGATAAAGCGGCGCATTTGGATAACGTCAACGGCATGTACGGCATTGTTCGCTTAAGTATGAAGCGCAAAGAAGATCTGATCTTGAGAGAACAAGCCAACTTTTGGCAGCTTGCGATCTCTGCCTTAGATAACGATATGTCGGCGAAATTTGAGATGGGTAAAGCGCTGGTCCATGGACGCGGGACCGTGAAGAACATCCCCAAAGGCTACACCTATATTGAGGAATCTGCTGCTGGTGGTAATACCGAAGCGATGCTATTCATGGGTGACTGGTGCCTAGACAAAGAAAACCCAGACTACTCTGCAGAAAGCTCTGTTGATTGGTATCGCAAAGCGGCGGAGAAAAACAACCTAGACGGTAAGATCAAACTGGGTATGAGTTACTTAAATGGTGTTGGCGTAGAGCCTAACCATGGTGAGGCTGTGTACTGGTTTGAGACAGCAGCAGAAAAGAACAGCGCAGAGGCGATGTTTAGAGCCGGTGAGGCATGGATAGACCATGGTGAACACGGTAATGCGATTGCTTATATCTGGCTATTCCTATCTGCTCATTTTGGCTACTCAGAAGCTAAGCAGCAGCGAGATAAAGTAGGCGGTGAGCTAGGTGTCGATGCGGTTGTGGGCTTACAAGCACTGACTAAACCGATCATGACCAAACTTACTCAGCAAGCAATCACTAAGCACTCTATTATCAAGGCGCTCAACAAGCTTTACAAACGCAATATACCGATTCCAAAGAAAGTGAAAGAAGCGTCTGATGAAGAGGCTGAGCCATTAAGTGTAGAGACCAGCCATCTAGAAATACCGGTATCGACTGCACAGGAAGCGAATGTCGATTACAGCCAGCAACCTAGTACCGAACAGACATCCTCAGAGACACAAGCCAATCACGGTATTGACCCTCTAGATTTTAGTCAGTCTAACTGGAACAGAAACTAGTCGATGGTGGTCATCGGCTTATTTAATGAGCCTGCTACCAATCAGCGATGAGTTGATTTAAGTTCTAACTCTTATCTAGAAAATCTAGCCAACAAAAAAGGGAAGCATCTGCTTCCCTTTTTCTTTATATAGTTTTTGGCTTGAGAGCCAAAAAAGGCTTATTAAGCTTTGTTCTGCTCAGCTTTACATACTGCAGCTGTGAACACTACGTCTGTCGAGCTGTTAAGCGCTGTTTCAGCAGAATCTTGAATCACACCGATGATGAAACCTACCGCTACTACCTGCATCGCAACATCGTTTGAGATACCGAATAGACCACATGCAAGAGGGATAAGTAGCAATGAGCCACCCGCAACACCAGATGCACCACATGCCGATACCGCAGCAACTAGGCTTAGTAGGATTGCAGTGAATATATCAATCTCAATACCCATCGTGTGTACAGCAGCCAGCGTTAACACAGTGATAGTGATTGCAGCGCCAGCCATGTTGATGGTTGCACCTAGTGGAATAGATACAGAGTAAGTGTCTTCGTCTAGGTTTAGTTTCTTACAAAGGTTCATGTTTACTGGGATGTTCGCAGCACTTGAACGAGTGAAGAATGCAGTTACGCCTGATTCACGAATACATTGGAATACTAGAGGGTATGGGTTCTGCTTTGTTTTAACGAAAACAAGCAGTGGGTTAACCACTAGAGCAATGATGAGCATTGAACCTAGTAGTACCGCTAGAAGTTGACCATAGCTTGCTAGCGCCTCAAAGCCAGTGGTTGCGAAAGTCGCTGAAACTAGACCGAAGATACCAAATGGTGCTAGGCGAATGATGAAGCGAACAATGTGTGAAACACTGTGGCTTAGATCTTCGAAAACCGCTTTGGTTGTTGCAGATGCGTGGTGCAGAGCCAGACCAAGACCGATAGCCCAAGCAAGAATACCGATGTAGTTTGCGTTCATTAGCGCGCTAACTGGGTTGTCTACAAGCTTGAATAGAAGCGTGTGAAGAACTTCACCAATACCTTGAGGAGGAGTAGCACCTTCCGCGCCAGCAACCAGTGTCAAAGTGGTTGGAAACATGAAGCTTAATACTACGGCTGTAAGTGCAGCTGAGAAGGTACCAATCAGGTAAAGCACGATGATTGGACGCATATGAGTATGCTGACCTTTCTTTTGGTTTGCGATAGAAGCTGCAACAAGAATGAATACTAAAATTGGGGCAACAGCTTTCAGAGCGCCAACAAACAGACTACCTAAAAGGCCTGCGTCTTGAGCTGCTGAAGGAGAAACCATGGCGAGAACGACACCGAAAACAATACCAGCAAGGATCTGTAGGACAAGATTCCCACGAGCGATGCGGGCGAGCATGTTGTGATTTTGCATAAAATACCTGCAATTGTTAATTTATTATAGTGATGTATCTTTTATAAAGTTGTACCGATTCCAACTATACACTAGTGGAATGGGCGGTCATATTAGCGGGATCGTAGCGGGTGTCTAGGAATAGTTTACTTTTAGTGTGATTGTTTGCACTACGTGGTGTTTTTAGAGCTAAATGTTAAATAAATGTATTTTGATTTAGCTAAAAATCTACAAATTCATATTTGGTAGAGCTAATGTACTGTAAATTAGAAGATGTAAATGGCGATTAGTAAGAACATTGTGTGCGTAAATAGTCGCTTTCTTATCTAATTGAAACAAAAAGCCCCACGCGATTGGCACGTGGGGCTCGGTGTTTCAGCTCAGTGTTGAGCGATTAACTCAGATTACCTTTATATCTAGCTGCTTAAGCTGAGCCTTTCTTAATATTGCGGCTTTCTGACTGTACGTTTCGGTACATTTTGGAAAGCTGCTTATTGTTAGCGCGTTGCTCTGCAAGAGAAGCGCCGTTTCTTGCTTGCTCTCTCAGTAGCTTTTGATAGTTAGTAAATCGTCTTTCAGACAGTTCACCACTCTCAATGGCAGCCCTTATCTTGCATCCCGGCTCTGATTCATGATGACAATCAGAGAAGCGGCAGTGCATTGCTAACTCTTCGACGTCTGAAAAAGTTTCACTCACGCCTTCAGCGCAGTCTGCAAGTTGGAGCTCTCGCATTCCTGGAGTGTCGAGAAGCAAGCCACCTGATGCGAGCAAGTGGAGTGATCGTGATGTGGTTGTATGACGACCTTTACTGTCGTCTTCACGAATACCACCAGTTGCCTGCGATGCTTCACCTAGCAATGAGTTAACCAAAGTCGACTTACCCACACCAGAAGAGCCCATTAGCGCGACGGTCTTGCCGATTTTACACCAAGGTGAAAGTACTTGGGTTGAGCCTTGATCTAGGCTGTTGACCGCTTCGATCATGAGCATCGGGTCTAAGCTTTGTACCTGTTGTACTTTGTCTTCGTAGTCGTCACACAAGTCTTTCTTCGTCAGGACGATAACCGCTTCAACTTGTGCTTCATTTGCGAGTGCCAGGTAGCGTTCAATGCGACTCAGATTAAAGTCGTTGTTCAATGAAACCACGATAAACACTGTGTCGATATTGGCTGAAATATATTGTTCAGCCACACGACTGCCCGCAGCTTTTCGGCTAAAGAGCGATTGGCGTTCTAGTAAGCGATCGAATTGCAGTTCAGAGTTCAATATTACCCAATCGCCAACCGTCATTGCAGGTTGGTTGTGATGAATAGGTAGAGTGATTTCGCCCTGTTCAGAAGCCAATGTGTAGCCACTGCGATGGTGCGCGGTGATACGGGCGATCACTGAATGGTCGTAATCTTCAAGTGTCAGTTGTTGTTGGAATACAGGTTGCCATCCAAGTTGTTGAAGTGACATTGGATGAGAAAATGCAGCTTGTGAATTCATGTCTATTTACCCAGACGTGCGAGCTTTCTTTTCTTGTGAGAGCATTAACTTCTTGTGAGATCTCTTATTGTTGGTGAGATCAGAAGCGTTAAAAGCCCAAAAGCGTCGGGACGTCAAAAATGCTTTAGAGTTTGGGTCGAATTCAATAGATAGGACCCCGGATTGATTCATGCATAATGAGCATGCTTTGACCATGTGCGATCAAATGTAAACCGGGTAAAAGTGTGCGGTAGCCAGCTGGTGGCTTAATGTTGGTAGTTCGGAATTAAAGTTGGTTTAACCAAACAAAATTAACGCGTTACTTTTACTGCCAGTTTTAGTGTTTTCATTACAATCATCTTCTCTTCTCCTTGGTTATTAATATGGTTAGGCTTTGCATAAAAAGCGAGTGCAGTTTAACAAAAAGCCACGATGGCGAGAAGTCATCGTGGCTTATTTTGTCTAATTTTTCACTGATGTGCTTTGGCTCTTGATAAGCCTCATGAGCATCAGTTTCTAGAATTAGTGATGATCGTGATTCATCTTTTTCATGCCACTCATCACTTTCTTAACTGGTGCTTCGAAAGTTTGTGTTTCGCCATTTGCGAAAGTCAGTGTCATTTCGATCTGCTCGCCTTCTTTTAGACCATTTTTTAGGTCGAACAACATAATGTGCAGGCTGCCAGGCTTAAGTACGGCTTCACCATTTGCTGGGATTGTGATCTGTTGAACCTGACGCATTTTCATTACATCGCCTTCAACGATCACATCATGAAGCTCTACCTTACCTGCTGCTGGTGTTGTCGCTGAAACGATAGCGCGGTCTTTGTCACTATGGTTCATCAGGGTCGTAAATACTGCGCTGTTCACAGCCGTTGGCGGTGTCGCACGAGCGTACGCGTCATGTACCATGATGTCGCTTTTTGCCTGAGCAAGAGGGGTGAGCAATAAGCCTGCTAGAGCAAGTGCTTTTAACTTCATGTTGTTGTCCTTATTGTTTTATGTTTTGGTCTGGGACCTGACTTTACGTTTTGAACTCGATTAGTTGAGTTCTTTATTTTTATACACGCTGCTTCTAGAGTGACTTAGCACACTAGCGTGTCAATGTGTTGATGGCTTCAACAATTGGCGCAGGCGTCAACGTGTGCGGTACTTTAGTAATCAAGGTACCGTTGGGCTTTAAAAAGTAGAAATATGAGCTGTGGTCGAGTGTGTATTCCAGCTCGGAACCTTCAAGCTGTGTCTTTCGGAAAATAACACCGTATTTATGTGCCAGATTCGTGGTGACATCCAATGGGCCACTCATACCTTCAATCATTGGGTTGAAGTACTGCGCGTATTCGTATGACGCTTCCGCGGCATCACGCTCTGGATCAAGAGAAACAAACATAGGACGAATCTTGGCTTTCGATTCATCAGAGGTCTGGTTGAGCGCACCCGCTAGCATTGCTAATGATGTTGGGCAAACGTCAGGACAGCGTGTGAAGCCAAAGTAAACGATACGAATTCTGTCATCGGTTTCGTCAAAGAGTTTTATTGATTGGTTGTCTTTTCCAAAAAGCGTTGTTTCGGAGAATTGTTGTTTTTCAACGTGTTGCTCTTGAGCCTCTGTTTGACCATCGAGATAGCTTTTTACTCCAAAGCCAAGTACAAACGCTACAACCAGCGCTAGCGACCAATTCTTACTCATCTTGTCATCCTTATTGCAGGTTTTACGGTTTCAACACCATCGGTGAGCTCACCAAGCCAAGTCATGTGATCCATGGTACACACGGGTAAAATGACATCACCTTCATAGATGTTGTTACCAGTATTTTTTAATTGGAAACGTGCTGAGCCCATTTCCATCTCTAAACCGGTCAGCGATAGCATCAAGGTTTCAGAGGCCGCGCCTTCCCACACCACTTTGATTTTTGTTGGGACTAGAGGTTGAGCTGTTTCATGCTCAAGGGTCATAGCAACGCTGTCTTGCTCACACGATGTTGTTGAAAGCATGCAGTAGTCATCTAAATTGACGTCAGGAGAGTGGCTCTCTACTACCGATTTAAATTGCTCGACTGCCTGTGGTCCATAAAAGCCAGCGACCAGCGCAATACCGAGCGCAGCAACCTTTAATGCTGGGTGCATGTCGTGTTCTCATTTGATTTTATAAGAACGGCGATGGTATCACACCACTCAATACGTGCTTGTATCAAAAAGCAATTTTGTGCGTATGGTAGATATAAAAAAGCGAAGCCAGTAGCTTCGCTTTGATTCAATTTACTGACACGTCGCTATTTAAGGAAAGCACCCTACATGCGAAATGCCGCTCGATTGTTAGAGGTTAGTCAGCATTGCGCTCGGCAAACTTTTCTAAGCCAAGAACTAATGCGATGGCAACCAACATCATGATCACAGCCAAGGTCAGTTGAGAAGGCTGAGAGGTGACGGCTTCGAAGTTAAATGGAGACAAGTTCTCTTGAATGAGAGGCACTTGCTCACCTTTAGAGTTGATGCGCCAGCTGATGGTCTCTTTCCAAGGCCAGATCTTAGGCAGCGTACCGATCATCAAACCAGTTAAGAACACAAGCGTGAAGTCGCGGAATGAACGCAATAGCCAAGACAGTACATGTGAGAAAGTCAGCAGTCCAATCACACAGCCAGCAAGGAATAGCGCAAGTACATCGACTTGAAATGATTTAACGGCGCCAAGCACTGGGCCATACATGCCAATCAGGAGCAGAATAAAGCTGCCTGAAATACCGGGTAAAATCATCGCGCAGATAGCAATCGCACCCGCAATTAAGACGTTGATGCTGGTTGGCTCCATTTGCAGTGGTTTAAGCACTGTAATGCTATAAGCAAAGGCAACACCAAGCAGTAAAAACACGAATCGAATCATATCGCGCTTTTCTACTTGTTTAAGAATATGGAACACCGACACCAAAATCAGGCCGAAGAAGAAAGACCACAGTGGGACTGGGTGGGTGACCAATAACCAAGAAATCAGTTTTGCGAATGTCGCAATGCTGGTGAACACGCCTGCGAATAATGAAATTAGGAAAAAGCCATTGATGTGGTTAAACGCGGCTTTGAAGCCTTCGCGCTTCCATAAACCAAGTACGCTAGGGTTAATTCTGCGAATGCTTTCTAAAAGCGTATCGTAAATACCTGTGATGAATGCGATGGTTCCGCCTGAAACGCCTGGGACAACGTCAGCCGCGCCCATGGCCATGCCTTTGAAAAAAGTACTTAAGTAGTTCATTGCTTCATAGAGTTGAGGGTGATTTCGTGCAGTATACAAACTTTGCTGTCAAAAAAGTATGAATATGCTACTGAGAAGGTGCTTTTCTTACTCTCTTAATTGTAAGGCAATACGTTGATGTGAATATCTGCCTAACATTTAAAATACAGTCACTTAGTAATTTATCATTAATGCTAGGGATGAAACTGGTCTCTTATCAATATTGCATCTTGATTGCATTATGCAAATGCACTTTGCAATTCGCATGTAAAATTAGCCGCTTTTATGCGATGCAGGGCTTATAAAATGCCTAATTAAAGTTGGCACGCTAACTGCATAGTACTAATCGACCCTTCTTAAGCCGAGGGTCACCTAGCCAACTGACGTTGTTAGTGAACCTATGATTTGTTCACAAATATATAGAGCCAATCGCGATTATTGCGGTTGGCTATTTTTTTGCCTGTCATTTGGTGTTCTCCTTTTTCTACTCCCGCCTCTATACTTTCAGGCTCTGAATTTCAGGTGAAAAAAAAGGTTCATCGCGGATTAGCGGGAACTAAAAACAAAAACGGTAGTAAGTGATATGGTTTAGTCGCCAAACAAAAATCATACACAAACTACCGTTTTCATG